>JARVJW010000058.1 GCA_029775955.1 Nitrososphaeria archaeon
AGGAATTGCATTAACAGGAGTTGGGCTACAAGCTAGGTGTTTGACATTACTTTTTTGGTTTTATTATTACTCGCTTCCCTATTTCCCTTTCAAGCCTGTCTATGTTTTCTCCATTTTTTCCTATAAGCCTGCCTAAAGCATCACGGTTTGCCCTGATTATTACGCTCTTCTTTCCTACTTCAACAGTGGCTTCCCTGTCGTACTGGGATACCAGTTCTTCGATCCTATCCTTCTGATCACTAACCGGAACGACGACCCTTTCATCACTATACATATATATTTCATATTCAAGCTTCTTATTTTCAAAGTTTCTGACTTCTACAACTGGTCTAGCAAGGTCATCTGAGGTCATGCCAGTTGGCACGCGGACGGAAAGCCCCAGTTCGTAAACCGATTTTATTTTTCCGTTCATTACAAAGATCACCGTATCCACTATCCTTGGTGTAATTCCTATATCTATGCGCTCAATAAGCCTCTGTACGGCGTCAATTGGACTACTTGAGTGCACAACGCCTACCATGCCAACACCTGCAAGCCTCATGTCAGCGTAAACCATGAAGTCCTTAGTTTTTCTAATTTCGTCAAAAATTGTGTAATCTGGCCTCACTAGCAGTAATATCTCCGCTGTCTTTTCGAAATCCCCTTCCAAGGGCGCATATTGCGTTATTTCCGGCCCTACCTGGAGGTCCCTTGGTGATTCAAACGTCTTCACGACTTTCCCATTGTTCATATAAAATTCAGCTAGTGAAGCTGCTAGCGTAGATTTGCCAGATCCAGGGGGACCAGCTATTATTATTCCCTCAGCCATTTCAAGTCTTCCCCGCAGGGCTTCAGATATATGGTAGTCATCAAGGGTCAACTTCACCAGAGGCCTGACCAGTGTTATTTCAAGCCCATCTGAGAATGGAGGCCTTGCCACAGTTATCCTGTAGCTTCCCATCTGTATTACCGTGGCACCACCCACCTTCATTTCAATAAATGAACCATTGGTTGACCTCGCTCTTTCATTAACTTCTGATATCATTTCCTCCAGCACATCAGCATGCAGAGGCTCCTCTGATAGTTTAACAAGCCTGAAATTTCCGGGCTTTCCCCTCTTTACGTAAGGGGGTGCCCCTTCCTTTAGATGAACACTCAGCACATCATCACCTATGTATTTTTCGATCTTCATGGGACCCATTTCAATTTTTGGCACGAGGTGCCTGGAATCTATACCCTCGGCCTGGGCAACCAAATGCATGACATAATCTGACGTATATAGAGTAGCAGACAGCTTCTTTGAAAGTTCCAGTATAAGCTCATCTATCCGACCTCCGTGCGCTTGCTTTATTTCTTCTACAGTCGGCAAAGTCCCCTTGACGTAATAGGGAATATCATTCCTTTGGCACAGCTCCCTTACTTTTTTGAGTTCATCTAATCCTCTGAACCCTATTTCCAGCCCTTTTGACGCCTGATTCTGCAACTCGGCAACGACAACACGAGGAACGATTATCTGCGTGCCAGCTATTTCTCCTGATTCAATCATATTGGAAATAAAACCGTTAATTATTACGCTTGTATCTAACGAAATTTTTTTCTGTTTCATTTACCTTGAAGCTGCAGCCATCTTTTCCTGTTCCTGTTTTTTCCTTATGGAATAGGAATTCTGGTCATTAGTGGAAGCTAATATCAATTCCTCTGCCAATGACTCCTCAATTGGCTTCCCAGTTCTAAACGAAGCAAACCTTGCCCCTTGTGTTATATATCTGAGCGCTAGATCTAGCCTCCTGTTTGGCGATACATCAACAGAAACATGGTAAACCACACCACCGTAGCTTATCCTTGTTGTGTCTTCATTCGGTCCAGCATTTACAACTGCATTAACGAGCACCTGTATTGGATTTTCCTTAGTCCTGAGCTGGATTATATCCAGCGACGATTTTACGATATTTATGACCTTCCACTTTTTGCCGGCCATCCTGCCGGTGTTCTTTGCATAAAGCTTGCCATAGTGCATCATGTTGTTGACAAGCCTTTCAACAATGTTAACATGTTCCTTTGCAAACCTCTTGCTTGCACCCCTTCCAAAAGTATGCGGCAAATAGATTGGCTTTACATTTATGATTTTGCTAAGGCTAATGTCATTAATTACTATGCCCTCATAGTCCCACTTATCGAATAGCATGACCTTCTGCTCGCTCAACGTTTAGGCTTCTCCCTCCTTCCAAGCACTAGCAAGCCAAGCGGGATCCCGTTGACCTTTGACACCTTCCATCTTACACCAGGAATGTCACCCATTGCTCTGCCCTGTGACCCCCTTATGCCTTCAATAAGCACTTCGTCATGTTCATCAACATAGTTAAGTGCACCATCACCAGGAAGAAAAGCTGTAACCTGTTTGCCGTTCTTTATCAGCTGTATCCTGACACATTTTCTCACTGCAGAGTTTGGCTGCTTTGACTCTACACCAACTTTTTCAAGAACTATGCCTCTTGCCATTGGCGCGCCCTCCAGTGGGTCTGCTTTCATGTCCAGCTTCAGCATTCTCCTGTTATAGTACTTGTCAGACCACTTTAGCTTCTGTCTCTTCTTTTTAAGGTTCCTTGCTCCAAACTCACCAAGAGGAGATTTTGACCCCATTTTAGATCACTTTCACCTGATCAACATTAAAGTATCTCCTTAAAAGTAATTTTATCTTTTCTATGTTCTGCCCCTTGATCCCAAAAACCAGCCCCTTACTTTCTGGACTTACAGATATTGTAACCTGTTTAGCGCCAGTTGAATTTATATTTTCGCTTATGTTAAAGCTGACGTTTTGCCCAATAAGCCCTTTTATAAAATCCTGCATTTTGTCGCTGTATTCTACAACCACGACATCCTTACCCGTAACTTTCTTTATATATATTATGTTTTGCCCGCTCTTGCCGATGGAAGCCCCCATGTTTCCCTTGTCAACTACAATTATTGTCCTGTTAAACTTTTGGTCCTGAAGTATATCTCGCGGGTATATCCCGCTCACTGCTTGAAAAAGCTTCATAAAATTGAGATCTTCTATTGTATATTTAACATCAGACACCATTATTCACCTTCTTCATTTCTGCCTCAGCTCTTTCACTGAGGTTTCTGATCCCTAGTGCCTTTACTGGGTGATCCCTACCAATGGACCTCCCAAGCTGATGGGGTGAACCACCAAACTCAAGCACAGTAATTCCCTCCATATCAAAATTCTTTCTTTCTTCTTCTGTCAAATCCTTAGAGTATACTACTAACTTAAGGCCCTTAAGGTTCTTCTTAACCTCCCTTAAGCCCAAGTGCAACCTCTTATCGGATGCGATGATTTTTAACAGATCTTCTATTGGCAACATCTTCACCTACATGAATATTTTTACCATTCCCGTGCCAATTGGTATGGTGGAGCCTACTATAACGTTTTCCGTTACCCCCAGAAGGTCATCTGAAAGGCCCTTGGACGCTGCCCCAGCAAGGGTTGGGACCGTTATTTCAAATGCAGCCTTTGCAAGTATGCTCGTTTTATAACCTACTATTCCGTGCCTACCAACAGGCAGAATGATCCCCCTGCTAGTCATTATGTCTGCTATCAACGCTATATGTCTGTAATCAACCTCAAGTCCCTGCTCAGTAAGCACGCCACTTATTTCCTTTATAAGCACGTTCCTTGCTGCCTCTATTCCAAGAACGTTTGCCACTTCATAAATGTTATTACTTATTGTTCTAGATGTGTCTACATGAGGCACAAGGAGCACTTTGGAAAGGTTGGAACCACTGGTCTCTATCATCCATTCATCACCCCTCTTCATAACTGACGCATTTACTATGCCTGGCATGCCACCAACCTTCATATTTAGTAACTTATTTCTCAAAGTTTGCAGCGCACTGAGGTCATAGTTTGAAGCCTTAACAGTGACCTTATTACGCTTTATTTCGACCTTCCTCTTACCACCTGAAATGGCTTGTCCTACATCCTCTGCGCTTATTCCCTTGTCGCTTAGCTTTGATGGCGATAATGTAAATACTATTTCGCCTTTTGCCGGCTCAACATAAGAATCGTCTATAACAGCTTCAAGCCTCGTAAATATAACTGACCTGGCAATTTCCTGAGCCTTATCCGCAGATTTTCTGTACTCCTCATCCAAGTAAATTTCCATGGAAGGTGTTGATGGTTCCTTTCTAGCGTCAAGCAGCTCTATCAACCTAGGCAGACCCAACGTAACATCCCTCTCCCTTACTCCTGCGAAGTGGAATGTCCTGAGGGTCATTTGCGTTCCAGGCTCTCCCAGTGACTGCGCTGCAACCACTCCAACAGCCTCACCGGGGTCAACTAGACTTCCGTAGTACTTTTCCACTGTTTTGTCACATACATCTGTGACTGCCTTCATGCTTAGCCTTGATTTTTTTAGTGTATTTATCAAATCCTCAGCTATTTTAGGACTCAATGAGTCTTTTATTTTATCAACATTCTTTTTAATATAACTTTCTGGCGCGGGTGTGCCACTGTCTGACGTTTTCACTATTTCAATTAGCCTTTGCACATTTACAGCAAGTCCATGGTCGCTTTTTGATGGATCTATGCCATCTTCACCATATGTGAATTGAATTATCCCACCTTCAGGATCCCTCACTGTCATATCATATTCAACCTTAAGATGTTCCATCGCATTAATTAATCTCCTTTGCAGGTAACCGCTCTGCTGTGTCCTCACTGCAGTGTCAACCAACCCTTCTCTCCCTGCCATTGCATGAAAGAAGAACTGCAGCGGCGTAAGTCCATCCCTGAAGCTGTTGCTAACGAACCCGGTAGCCTCTGGAGATATATCACCCATCCCATAGTGTGATAATGCCCTTTGAGAGTATCCCCTTGTTATTCTCTTCCCCCTGATGCTCTGTTGGCCCAGCATGGCCATCATCTGCCCCAAGTTTAGGCTGCTCCCCCTGGCGCCAGATCTGGCCATTATTATGCCGGCATTGCTTTCCTTTATCACTTTTTCAACTATCTTTGCAGCTCTGTCTCTAGACTTGCTAAGTTCATTCATTATGTAGTTTTCTAACATGTCTTCCAATTTGACCCCTTTAACTACTGGCAGCTTCCCTTCCTTGTACATATTGATCCACTTGATCACATTGTCATGAGCTTCCTTTACAACTTCACCTAACTGCTTCTTTACTGTATCTGGAATCTCCAGCTCATCGTAGCCATAGGAAAATCCCCTTCTAGTAAGGTATTCCTTAAATATTTTTAACAGAGAATCTAGCATGGCCTTTGCCGCATCTGGCCCATAATCCTTTGCCACCCTGTGCAGTATACTGTCTGCCTCCTCTGCACCAATAGTTGCCTTGTCTATTACCCCACTTATCATCTTTCCATTAGATATTAACACATCTTTCCTGTTTCCACCTGCCCATTTCGAAGTTCCAACAAAATCAAATCCCTTAGGCATAAAAAGTGAAACCAGGTCCTTACCTGACAGGGTACTGCTCAGCCCTAGCTCCTCATGGTATCCGCCTAAGTAGGCCAAGTTCATAAACTCCTGCTTGGAGAGCCTAGTTGAATCTTCTGTCAACATAAATGCACCAGTGATATAATCCCTTATGCCACCCATTATGGGCGCACCGTACCTGGGAGAAATTATCTGACCCTGAACCTTCATCAGGTGCATTGCTTCCGCTTGCGCCTCTTCACTCTGCGGCACATGAAGGTTCATTTCGTCCCCGTCAAAATCCGCATTATAGGGCGGACAGACAGCAGGATGTAGCCGGAATGTCCTTCCAGGGAGTACATGAACAAAGTGCGCCATAATAGACATTCTATGAAGAGATGGCTGCCTGTTGAACAGCACAACATCGCCGTCCATTATATGTCTCTCGATTATATAGTCATCGTTCAGACTCTGCGCAAGCGCTTCCCTGTCCTGAACGTACTCCAGCCTTATCTTAATTCCGTCTGGCCTTATTATATAATTAGCACCAGGATATGTGTCAGGACCATTCCTTACAAGGCCCCTCAAAAATTCTATGTTCCAAGGAGCAACCCTCTCTGGCACAGTTAGCTTCTTAGCTACTTCCTGCGGCACTCCCACTTCCGATATATCAAGGTTAGGGTCAGGCGATATTACGGTTCTGCTGGAGAAGTCAACCCTCTTGCCTGACAAGTTACCCCTGAACCTTCCTTCCTTTCCCTTCAGCCTCTGCGCCAGCGTCCTGAGTGGTCTGCCTGACCTGTGATGTGCCTGAGGTATTCCTGAAACTTCGTTATCAAAATATGTGGTTACATGATACTGCAGCAAGTCTGCAAGGTCCTGTACTATCAATGGAGGCGTACCGTACTCTTTCGATTCAGCAACTCTTTGATTAACTCTCAAAATGTCAACCAGCTTGTGTGTTAAATCGTCTTCTGACCTTATGCCGGTTTCCAGTATGATACTTGGCCTTACGGACACCGGGGGGACAGGCAGCACTTGGAGCACGAACCATTCTGGCCTAGCTGTTTTAGGATTATAACCTACTACTTCAATATCAGAATCTGGAATCCTTTCCATCCACTCCCTAATTTGAGTTGGCATTAACCTCACTGGACCACCTTCTTCAGTTATTTCATGGAAAGTATGTGGCTTTGTGAATTCAATATCAAGCTTCCTTGCGCCGCAATGCGGGCATATTTTAGTCTTCTTCGCCTTTGCGACTATTTCTTTGACCACCCTTTGCGAAGTTATAGGGTTATTCCCTGAATCACTTATCTGTTTCCTGTATTCCTCTATTTCCTCATCAGGAAGCAGCAGTCGGCCACATTTGCGACAGGTAGACGTCATGAGCCTGTGAACGTCATCCGCAAATGCAATGTGAATAACCGGCTCGGCTAGTTCAATGTACCCAAAGTGGCCAGGGCATGATGATGCCGGGTTTCCACAGGTACCACATTTTTGCCCTGGTTCAAGTACTCCTAATCTGTTATCCATGAGCCCACCCTGAACTGGCATTCCATCCTCATCATAAGTTTCTGGCACTGTAATTTCAACGGCAGCGTATTTCCTTATTTCTGATGGTGATAAAGCTGCGAACTTTATGGAATCAACCCTGTTAAGCACAACTGATTCGCTCATAATTTATATCTCCTCCTTGATGACAACTCTGGGAGCTATCCCAAGGCTCATTATCTCCTGCAAAAGCAGCTTGAAAGCATATGCTACATTTACTGGTACGATTTTTACGTCGGATCCATCCTGTGGGCATTCTAGCTTTTTAGTCTTTGCATTAAAATGCGCAAGCAGGCCGCATTTGGAGCATATATATACAGTAGTTTTATCTGATTCTTCAAGTAACCTGTCCTTGAGCACCATTGAAGCACCATATGCAACTAGGCAATCCCTCTCCATTTCTCCAAATCTAAGACCGCCGCCACGAGACCTTCCCTCAGTTGGCTGCCTAGTGAGCATCTGCACCTGGCCTCTGGCCCTCGCATGCAACTTATCTGCAACCATGTGGTGTAGCTTCTGGTAGTAAACTACCCCAATATATACCTGCGCGACAAACTTCTTTCCAGTAACCCCATCGTACATGACCTCCTTACCGGTTGGCGAGAACCCGTACCTTTTTAGTGTTTCTTGCAGGCTGTTCACATCTTCGCCCTCAAATGGCGAGCCATCAACCTCCTTTCCCCTTAATGATGCTGCCTTGCCAGCTATTGATTCCAGAAACTGACCGACGGTCATCCTGGAGGGAAAGGCGTGCGGATTTATTATTATATCAGGAATTACCCCATCCTCCGTATATGGCATGTCTTCGGGACTGATTATCATCCCTATAACACCCTTCTGCCCATGCCTTGATGCAAACTTGTCACCAAGTTCTGGTATTCTGTGGTCTCTGACCCTCACTTTATAAAGCCTGTTTCCCTCTACTGATTGCGTAAGGACAACGTTGTCAACTGTTCCCTCCTCACTAGGTCTCATTGTAACTGATGTATCTCTCAGGTAAAGCCCATGGGCTTCTATTCCCTTGTATTCTTCGCTGAACCTTGGAGGACTGAGCCTTGCTATTACTACGTCACCACCCTTTAGGTCAGCATTTGCGTATACAACACCATCCCCCTCTAGATTTCTATAATATTTCTCTCCCTTGTAACCTCTTACATTGCTGTCAGGAGATGGTATTTCGAACTTATCCTTCAACCCACCCAGGTACTGTTGTGCCTCTGCTTCATAAAGCCTGTAAAAATATGATCTTCCTATACCCCTTTCAATACTTGCCCTGTTCATAACTATTGCGTCTTCAATATTGTAACCCTCAAAGCTTAGCACCGCTACAACAGCGTTAAATCCTGTAGGTGCGCTGTCCATGTTCAGCAACTTTACAGCCTTAGTTGTGACCATAGGTTTCTGTGGATACTCAAGCATGTGTTGCCGCACATAAAGAGTCTGATTAATGTTGGCAATTGAAAAGCCAAGGGCCTGCTTTGCCATTGCTGACTCGTACGTATTCCTTGGGGACTGGTTATGTTCAGGGAAGGGTATTATCGAAGCTACGGCTCCAAGCATTGCTGGTGGATAGATTTCCATATGGGTTGTTTCAGCATTGATATGATATTCATCAATAGCAACCAGGCAGTTCTCCTCTTCATCCGCGTCTATCAGCTCAATAATACCATCTAAAAGAAGGTCTCTCCAGTTTATCTCGCCTCTAGCAATTCTTTCTACGTGCTCGTCAGTGAGTTTGGGCTTTCCATTTAATACAATAGCCAGTGGCCTCATTACCCTGCCGGAATTAGCGCTTACCATTAACCTTCTCTCACCACGTGAGTCAGTTGGATTGTAAATAGAAATGCTCACATCAAACGGCAGTTCACCCCTCCTCCTCATCTCCTTCAGCTTTTTTGCTGCAGAATCAACATCATCAGTATGTCCTATTAACCTGCCTTCAAAAAAGACCTTATAGCCATTTTCAGACATAACTTTTTCAATTTTCTCTTTAATGCTGGAAAAGTCATGAGAAACAGATATAACTGCAGAAAGAGCCAAGTTCTTTACCAGACCACAGTTACTTCCTTCTGGTGTCTCAGTCGGACATATTCTTCCAAATTGTGTGCCATGCAGTTCCCTTGCCTCAAAGTTAGGCTGGGTCCTGCTAAGGGGTGATTGTATCCTCCTAAGATGGCTTATAGTGGAGAGCCTATTTGTCCTGTCCAACAGCTGTGTAATTCCAACCCTTCCCCTCCCCCAGTTTCCAGTGGCTATTGCATTGGTCACTTTGTCGGTTATAATCCCTGGTCTGATCACTGCCTGAACAACGCTTGGACCCTTTTTTTGCCCTGCCCTGTCCAACTGATACTTCATATCTCTGGTGAGGTTTCTCATGCTAGTCCTGAAAATATCAGCCAGTTGTTCGCCTGCAAACTTGATAACTTTATTCCCATAATGGTCACGGTCGTCCTGATGCACATATCCCAGCTTCAGCTGTATCAACTTGCTTGCCATTTCAGACAAAAACATCGCCTTGTCAAACCTCTTTAAGGGTTCCCTGCCGAGGTGTGGAAGCAGGTATGCGTCAATTAGCTGCTCTGCCCTCTTTACCCTTATTTCATCAACCTGCCCATGGGCAATTCTATTACCAATGAACATTATAGCATCCTGCTGTGAAAGCACGCCTTCCGATTTCTCCAAACTGGGCACCATTTCTTCCTGTATTTCTTCCATTGATGATATAGCTTGTGCTATGTCAGAATCCTTTGTAATTCCCAGGGCACGCATCAAAACTACATAGGGAATTTCTGTGGGCATTACCGGTATCCTTACGTAAATGGCATTGTCATTTTTCATGAACATGTCTACCTTGGACCTGAACCCAACAATAGAAGAGTGCACAACAGCCCTAAAAGTTATTGCACTTCCAAGCTTTTCTCGACTTACAAGTATCTTATTTGGTGACATGTCCTCCAATCCAATTATTATCCTTTCGCTGCCATTTATTATAAAATATCCACCGGGGTCATTCGGGTCCTCCCCCACATCTATCAGTTCCTGTTCTGATAGGCCATGGAGCACACAAATGTCTGACTTGACCATGACAGGTAGGTTGCCAATATAAGATTTAAACGGACGGTTTATTGAAGGGTCATTATCAACTATTTGCATGTTAAGGTACAGCGGAGCAGCATAAGTCAAGTTCCTCAACCTTGCCTCACGAGGCTGTATGTAATTTTCAGAACCGTCATGCTCGGTCACCCTTGGCCTTCCTATTTCAATTTTACCTAACTTTATTTTATAATTTCCAAAATTGGTTTCCACATTAACTTCTTCGATTTCATCAATTATACTTTGAATTCCTTTCCTGATAAATTCATTATATGAACTCAAATGCTGCCTGGCAATTCCTTCAGATTTAAGCATATTTTCTATTATTGACCAGCGTCTTTCAAAAACAGGATTCATTCTTCTACCACCAACCTGTAATATTCTGATGCTCCAGCAGTCTCGCTAGATCTTATAATTTTCAATATATCGCCTGGCTTGGCACCAATTGCCCTAACGACGGGGTCAGACACGCGGATTTTGGGAAGCTGATCTTGCTTTGCATGATATATCTCAAGCACAGTTTTTGCTTCCTCCGGTGACAACACAACATGCTGAGGAACATACGTATGTTTTAAAATATCAACCTTAGAAGACATACTAATTATTTCGCCAACTATTGCTTCAATATTTGTGAATATTTAAGCTTTATGGTCAATATTTTAGCGTTTTTCAATCTAGGGGTATGGGACGCTATTCTAACATTATTTACTATAACAAAAAACATAACGCTATTTGCCGCTGTTTTATAAAGAGACAAATAAACTTCCCGATTTATATGCATAGTAGGCTGACAACGATATAGTAAGGAGATCAATGATTATATCAGCAGAGCCATCCAAAAAAGGGATTGGAGGACTTAGCAGAGGGCGCTCACAAGAAAAATGTTCAGAGAATATGAAGAAAGTTCTTATACAATTTGCCAGAGCTTGGCGCACAGTAGGATGCAGAGAGGCGGCTTAGCTCACAAGCTACTAAGGATAACAAATTGATAGCCTTTGAAGATTCCGAACGTGGCGAATTTGGCATAGGCAATAATGGACTCTTAGGGACAACTTCGCCAACTAACTGCCTATAAGGAAAAAAGGCACGGGCTGGTATCAATTCAGCGACATCTCAGAAATGTTCTTGATAGTTCCGAAGAAACCTGACGAACTAACGTATTCGTGCATGTGGCTTATCCTTGGCAGGGAAACTGCGCGTAACATTCTGCTGTAGGTGGTCAGCACGTGTATGAACTTCCTCTAATGCACAGGCGGATAAGTTTGACCTATAAAGTAAGAAGCCGTAGGCTACTGTT
>JARVJW010000133.1 GCA_029775955.1 Nitrososphaeria archaeon
CTGACATGTAATTCAGAGACCTTATTATGCTCTCAGTTAAATATTTGCCATCAATATGACAAAGTTCTGATTCAAGGCTTTAGAGGATAACTTCCTTTTCCTGTTGGGCTTCATTGGTTTGTTCATAGCTAAAATTTATAAGCTAATGAGACCATAAATAAATTGTTCTAAAAGAGTGAAATGCCATACTTGCGGAAGTACTAGAAAGGAATGCCTTTGACAGGGCAATGGCTATCTCACATGGATGTTGACATTGATACAGCAAGGCTTGACAGGCACTGCATGACATTTTTGGCGAGAAGGTGCACATAATTCCAAATTCAATGTTAAATGGTTCCCAGAAGTGGGGCACTATGAAAGAGTTTGTAATTAAATAAAATACCTTGAACAATATCATCAGAGGAGCAATTCCGACGCTTTGCTGCAAAAGATGCTGGTTTGCCCAGAGGCGTGATGACAGAATTGAATACTCTGCATCCGTTCACAATTTATTCAACTTTGATAGATAATCATGCAAGAATAGCGTCCCATACTCAAAGTGAGGGAAAAACAAATATACTACACTCCAGAAAAACAAATAAATTTGTTAGAGTTTTGGGAATACTATGCATCTGTTGAGATTGCAGTTAAGCTAAAACCTGATGAGTTTATCAAAAATGCCCATATAAGGAACGAAACAATAAATGGGATAAAAGGGCTTGCAAAAATTATTATCAAAAGAGGAGAAGAGCTGTTAAAAAAAAGAGGCGTCAACAATGACATTGAGCTCTCGGTTTCCCTCGTTTCACTTAAAGTTATAAGCGGCTCTGTTTCAGACGAATTATCAGAACTTTTAACACTTGTACGCAATATAGATAACCTAGATTTGTTAATTGTTTACTCAAATTTAGTAAGATTTATTGAGGTCTTCGAAGAGGTATACTTGGCAATAGAAGATGCTTTAACAGAAAGCAAATAACTACAATTCTGATGTATAAATTACAACTCTATCCTAACACCATTTCTAATTAACTTCTCAAGGTGGCTGTGGGACAAAATTCTACGATGCCAAGTTGTGCCATAGCCCGATGAAGAACAGCGCACAGCCTATCCTCTCTCCTCTGTGCGACAGTCCAGCCGAGCATCTTCTTGTCCTGTGAGAAGCCGGACTCGGAGTTGCTCCTTTTATGATATTGTTCCAGATAGCTTACGGTGATCCTTACGAAATCCTTCATGGTGTCCTTCCACTTCTGAGAGCCGTTCAGGGTTGAATTCTTCTTGAGTATTATGTACACTGTACCTGCACCGAAAGCATCAACGTACGTAGGGTAGGAATAATACCTATCAAGCCTCATGGAGCTCAGGCTGACATCGACGCAGGAGAGCATGGCGCCTTCGAACGCCTCCTTCTTCAGGCTTGAGCCGCAGGCCAGGTACAGCCTGGTCTTCAGGTCCATTATGGTGAAGGCGAAGAGCCTCACCCTGTGATCCTCTTTTGCCCCGTCCTTCAGCTTCTGCGCGTATGATTCATAATTCCTCTTGATGGTCAAGGAGTGTCCCATCACGGCGGTATCGGACACGGTGACCCCCTTTCTTCTTAGCATGAGCAGGTTGTGTAGCACCATCATGATCATGCCATCGGAATACAGCCTCTCCACCGTTTTATACGACACATCCATCCCGGACACCATGGAGAATATATCCAGCATGTTGGCAAACATCCTGTTTGATTCACCTACCAGCTGCTTGTCAGCAGCATCATGACCTTCTGCTCAAGGGTGAGCATCTCTGGCCTTCCCCTCGTCTCACCTTCCTGGTACACCCCTATGGTGGTCACGGCTTCGTGTATCAGCGGCTCCAGCATCCTCATGGCCTCCTTCCTTTATCCTTCTGGCGTACTGCTGCTCATAGGTCCTCCAGTCCCTCTCCTTCTTCGGGTGCTCCTTGAGGTATTCTTATGTAATAGCTCATGTCCTTCAGCTTTAATTGAATATTGGCATTGTGCAGTTCTACCATGCTATAAAAAGCGAAGTTAAAAAATTCGTCCTTTCATACATATAGCCCCGGCTAACCGCCGTGCCCATGCACGACGGTGTGGGGACCACATTTGTGGAATTTTGTCCCACAGCCAATAAAAGCAATAACCTTATGTAATAATATAGTATTAACTACGAAATCTAAAAAAGTTTGAACCTATTGTAGACATCTAGAAAAACACTTTGTGTGGACGGAAGAATACGTTACACAGTAATGCGAACAAAATGTACAATTATAATAGGTTCACAAAATTCTGAATGAGAGAAAACCGGTCATTTATTAACGTGTATCCAAAACAGAAGAACGATTTACAGAACCAAATATAGCAATTGAAGCAATAGTGCTTCATGAGTAAATACACGATGCAATTTATTCAGACATTTGGAAAAAAAGAAAATATTTTTCGAGATGCTTGATGAGATCATTAACCATAAGGTCGAGAGAGTAACATATGAGGACAGGTTAAGCAGGGTTGGCTTCGAATTATAAGTATCTGTCTCAGAAATTTAGGACTGAGATTGTAGTTATATCCGTAGGCGATCCAAAAATCGATTCTGAACAGGCGTTTGAAGAGATTGCATCCATGTTACATTATTATTTAATGAATATGTACTCAAAGCGTAGAAATCATTCCATTGGGTTGGATATGAAGGCCAATAGGACTGAACAGGTATACATCAAAAAAAAGATACTGTTTCAGCGTTCTGCCGCACATCAAAGAACCTGTACAATCAGGCAAATATTACGGCAACAACTCATTAAACATGAAAAACAGTCAAGGTGATCTCGTAAAACAATTCCAAATTTCATCTGATAATTCCAACAACCATCAGAAATGCCAGCACAGTGAACTGTGAAGAAGGTAAAGGAGGCATGTAATTCGTTTAGGACAATGAAATCTTACAAGAAGAATCCTGAGCTCTTTAAAGGCAAACCTAAAATGTAGCTTGTAGCCCAACTTGACATCTATTATTTTTGTCTTGATTTATAGTGCCTGTCATATCATGCCCTGGCACGACTATAACGAAGCATTAGTAGAAAGGGGAAGCATGATCCTGGACCCCTGGAAGGAAGGGAGAAATGAAAAGCGGCAACAGGAATGATTGGTGTAATGGATTTTTAAGCCGAATTCCTGTTATTCCTAAAGGTTGGCTTTGACATCTACAGGGAATCACCAGTCGCTCTTCAAATACCTTAAACCCATGTAAAATACGCTTCACTCATATAATTATGCTGCCAATGGTGAAGAAGTTGATAATGGCTACAAATGAAGAAGAGTGACCAACAACAATTGTTAACTCAGCATATTCACAACAGAGTAGATATAAAAGAAGTTAATCAAGTTGCACACAATGGCAGGATGATCGGGTTCAGGATCACCTCTGAAAGGGTCGGTACACCAAGTTCTTGCCCCTAGTAAAGGAGCAGTAAGGAAGAAATGGAACATAGGTCTACAACTTAAAGAGGAACTTCTGGATTCACTGGGAACCTGCCTGAGGGAGAACGCCAACATAGCGCTATGCCAGAAAGCGCGATGTACTTAACAGGTTATGGCGTGAGTGATAGAAGAGGGCCAAGGAGTATGGACGGTGGATATATTCTTCTCTGCATCAAGAGGGTGACAGCGTAAGCTCTAGAGAATTTCAGAAGGCTGAGCGGTTGCTGTACAGCAGGTCCATATAAAATGGGCAGAAGGGATCCATCCTATAGGCAGAGCTGCATTAACATTGTTGAGCTACAAGTTACCTGAGCAGAATAAATAGAAGCAACAGGAAGTTCAGGGGAAAGTTGAATAAATGAAAGGTTTACCAGAAGATGATTAAATACAAGTCCTCATTCAAGACCGTTTATGTGAACCCAAGAGGAACTTCGGAGCGTCCTGTCTGTGGTGATAAGCTGAGGGATATCGAAGTGCGAAACCTGTGGCGTGGACTACGACAGGCTGGCTTGCCATAACCCTGCGGCTACCTTGGGTGCAGATTGCTTTGAAGGATGAATACCTCCACACTGGCCATGAGCCTAAAGTGGCCGGAGCGGGCTTGAAGGTCAACGCTCCGAATGATGGTTATAAGAAATTATAACCTTTCAGAAACGGTAATGTTGGTTAGGGAACAGTTTTCAGAATTCACTTTGTTACCATTTTTTGGAACAACGGTATTGCTATTGCAAACGTTACCAGGGAGTAAACTATCAGCACAAGCACTTCTGGCCATACTGCAGAAAGCGGCGCATTCATTACCATGACTGACCTGAACGCGGAGACCGTATACGAAAGTGGCAGCATGTAAGCGATGTCCCTCAGCCATACCGGAAGCTGCAGCACTGGGTAAAATATCCCTGAAATAAATATCATTGGCATCTCGATCATGAGCATTATCATCTGCGCCGATTCCTGGTCGCTCACAAAGCTAGTAGCTATCAATCCCAGCCCCGTAAATGAGAGTATACCTAGAAATATGATCAGGGACATAAGAAAGATGTTTCCGTAAATTTTTACGCCAAACAGTATTATCGCAAGTATTACTATCATGATTCCGCTTATTATTCCTCTCACTGCCTGAGCCATTGCCTTTCCCATAACTATTGAAAACCTAGATATAGGCGTCATAAGCATCCCATCAAGAGTTCCAAGTTCCCTTTCCCTTGAAAACGTCATTGCAAGCCCGGCAAGCCCGCCCATTACCATGCTCATGGCTATGAAACCTGGTGCCAAAAATTCAAAGCTACTAGGCGACCCAGGGATCAATCCCTGCATGTTTACGGATATTGTGCCTGCTTGTGCAGGAAATCCTTGGCTTACGCTCAACTGCACATTCAGCTGGCTAAATATTGACTGTATCCCGCTGGTCACTATTTGGTCAAGTGTAGGATTCATCTGATCAACTATTACTTGAACAGATGCTGCTCCGCTTTTCAACCCTTCATCAAATCCAGGCCGAAATATAACTATCGCATAGATCTTCCCCTGCAGGAGAGCTTGTTGTGCTTGTGCAAGTGATGTATATGTAATAACGTTGAACGCATTGCCTGACTGAGCCATATATGTGAAGCTGTTTATCACCTGTATTGCTACAGCAGATTGGTCCTGGTTAACTATAGCTATTGGAATGTGTGTTATTGACCCACTGCTTGGAAACATATAACCAAAGAGCAGCATTAGCAGTATAGGAAGCATTATCATAGATACTAACCTTGCCCTTACTCGATAAAACTCCGTCAGGTCCTTCTTCATTACAATATAAAGGTGATAAAATGAACCCTTTTGCATTACCAGCCCCTCCCCCTTAACCTTCCGCTAAGTTCATCCCTGAGTTCCCTTCCTGTAAGTGAAAGGAAGACATCCTCTATCTTATCGACGCCATGCTTAGCCTTCAGCTCATCCTTACTTCCCATTTCAAGTATTTGCCCCCTGTCCATTATTGCAACTGTATCTGCAAGCTCATCTATTTCATACATGTCATGGGTAGTAAGTATAACAGTTAATCCTCGCTCCCTTAAATTTACTATAAAATCCCTAATCCATCTTACGCTCTGCGGGTCTAGGCCGTTTGTTGGTTCGTCAAGTATTACAACCCGCGGATCATGCAGTAGGGCACGGGCTATGTTCAACCTCTGCCTCATTCCAGTTGAAAAGGTGCCAACTGGCCTGTCCTTTACAGCGGTCAATTTAACTTCTTCAAGCAATTGCAATATTTTTTCCTTTAACATTTTGCTGTCCATGCTATACAGGTTGCCAAAAAATTCAAGGTTTTCAATTGGCGTAAGGGGAGAATAAAGTATGAGTTTCTCTTGGACGACACCTATTGACTTTCTCACTTCTTTTGCTTCCCTTACTATGTCATGACCCTCAACAAAACCCTTTCCTGAAGTAGGCATAAGGACAGTGCACAACATCCTGAGAAGCGTGCTTTTGCCGGCTCCATTTGGCCCAACTAGTCCAAATATATCACCAGCCTTTACCTTGAACGATACATTATCCACAGCTATAAGCTTGCCAAAATCCTTTGAAAGGCCATCGGCCTCTACTGAGATGACCGTCTTCTGCTCACCACCAGCACCGCTATTATAGCAACTATTACAACTATGATAAGCAAGATCGTCAGGTAAACTGCAGGTGGCGTTAGAATGTATCCAAATACATGGTTTACAAATGATTGTTGAATTGTGTAGGTTATTGGGATCCTAGATGTGAACTCCTGACTTGGCGCATTATCCTGCTGCCAACTAATTTCAACAGTTGCCCTATAGGTGCCAGTTGGTGCATTGGAACCTACGTCAAGTGAAAAGGTAGCTATAGCACTGGAACCAGCTGGTATATCACCCAGGTAATCGAAAGTGTTACCGCTGATTGTGTTTGGCAGTATTAATTGCGCCTGCACATTCTTTGCAGTGGTGTTTCCATAATTATGCACAGTATAGTACACGTTAAAATCAGAGTCCCCCTGGGTAATGGCGACAGAGGATGGATTAACGCTCAACGATGCTTTGGGCGAAATTGGCACACTTATTGTAGTTTCCACATGCTTCCCGGCATACATTATATTTACATTTACAAATGCTGTTGAGGGGGAAGATGCATTGTTACTGACGCTGACCAGATACATGAGCTGCACTGGAGTGCCAGGGGGCAGCTCGCCTATGTTTGAACTTGAAGATGATATCAAGCCAAGCGGCGAAACCGTAGATATATTCACTGCAACATTACTTGCTGTCACGTTTCCTGAATTAACAAAGGAAATGTAAAGTTCAGCATCCTGGGTTCCTGGAAATAACTGCGGTGGATTAAGGCTGTACCCCTGGATTTCTACTTCTGGAGAACCAAATACAGGCACATAAACCCGCTGAACAGACATTATCCCGCTGTTCCAGTTAAGTGTTATGTTAATTGGATAGTATCCTAGCTTCGCGCTGCTGTTTATGTTCAAGTAAACTT
Source organism: Nitrososphaeria archaeon (assembly GCA_029775955.1). GTDB lineage: Archaea > Thermoproteota > Nitrososphaeria > Conexivisphaerales > UBA164 > KM4347-05. The sequence continues at coordinate 6,950 of JARVJW010000133.1, forward strand.
CAATTGGAACGCTTGACCCTGCAGGCAGGGGGCCTATGAACTGCATCACTGTGGAATTTCCTGATGCAGACGTGAAAGGTTGCTGAACGTTTATTGAAAGTGTGGCATTATAAGCTGTGTTAGACCCAGCATTCCTTATTATGAGCGTGAGTGGCAGGTCAACTGCCCCTGGATAGCCCAAGGTAGTGCCAGTTCCCCAATATGCCGAATACACTTGCACACTGGAAAAAGATGTAATTGGCAGCTCGGCTACGTACGTAAAATTCTTTGCAACATATGATGTTCCCTCAATTTGAATGTACTTAACAAGAATTTGCATTGCGTATACTCCGTTAACTGCTCTATTGCTTACGTTAATGTACGCAATGGAGGGCATGGTGCTCCCTGGAGGTATTACACTTATGTTCTGAGGTTCACTTATTACCATGAACTGGCTTGTGCTTGATGCGTATACACTGACGTTTATGACTTGGCTCCAAGCAGTTAAATATACAAAAAGTGGCACATTATATGAACCGGCTTCAACCTCAATGGGTGACGACGATGGACCAAAACTTACCCCGCTTACTGTTAATCCCTGAGTTTGAGCATATGCAGGAACTGAAATGATTAACGAAAGTATTAGCAGTATAACAATAAGCATTTTCTTTATCATGCGCCATGCTTGGCTCCGGTTTATTTTAAAATTTACGTTATTTTTAGATATATCTAAGCTGCGTATACGCCTTCTTCAATTACATATTTTTCCCTGGCCATGGTCATGAGTTTTTTTGTAAAAAACAGGCTAAATATAGTTACAACTATTGCGAAAAGAAGGGACGCCCACGCAGCAGGACCTATTTTCCCCTGATAGGTGAAAACATCAAGCATCTTCATCAAACCAACTTGAACCTCTAGAGTTTTTCCCTTAATGATATCAGGCCAGTACTCCCCAATCATCAGCCCTCCCCATGCGCTGTCTATTGTGCTGCTCAGCCCTGCAATTAAATAAGGGAAAGTGGCGGGCAATATTATCCTTCTCATTCTGGTAAAGAACCCAAGCTCGTGATTTTCCATGATTTCCCAAAACTCCGAAGGAACAGTCTGAACACCCATCCAGAAACTGTAAAATACATAATAAAATGTGCTTATAAACCCCAGTAATAAGACGTATATTTCTGAGCTCATGGGGAATACTGCGTACATATAACCGAAAGTTGCAGCAAACACAAGTGGGAAGTAAACTGGAGCGGGGAAGGCCGATACTATCTGTATTACGGGAAAGACAGTTACAGCGGCCCTCTGATGAACAGCCAGGTAATATCCTACAAAAATTGCTATGACCAGGGAGATGAACGCTATTATTACGACTCTGACATAATCAAATGCCATGCCATAGATAATTACAGGAGTGTAGGAAACCAGGTATCTCCAGTAGCTAAGTGGCACAGAAACTACATATAGCCCTATTTTAGCAAGTAACATAATAAAAACCAACAGGAAAGTGCCTATGGTTATGTACTTCTTGGATGAGCTGAGTGCCATCCACTTTCTGCCAAAACTGCCTTTTGTAGGTAATGCCCTAAATGGACTTGTAAAGTGCTTTGACAGTTTTTTCATTGGCCCAGTCAATGTGTTCCACGCCTGATATGTATGCATTATGTTCACCTTTCCCCCCCTCCTGATTGGCGCAGCTGTATCCAACCCGTACTTTGCAACTGAAAACCTAGCTATGTACCTGAAAAAGAACGTAAATAAAGCGACCCAAATGGCAAGGGTTAGCATTGCAACCCACATATAATATATATCCCCAGAAGCCAGCAGTGCGGGGATAATGCTGCCTATACCGAATACGGAAAATGTTTTTGTGCCTATGCTGAACACTTCACTTACTGTTATGTAAAACAGCCCATCAGCAAAGCTTGGGAATAAGTTAGCCGCAATTTTTGGTATTGAAAATGGCATGTAAAGTCGCCTCATTTTGCTAAAGAATCCAAGTTCATGGTTAATCGCTACTTCCTGAAGTTCTTTAGGCACAGTCTTGAATGCCTGATACTGAGCTATCCATATGTTCCACGCTACAGCTGTTAAAATTAGAAAATCGCTTGCCAATTCTGATCCCATGGCCCCTCCAATCCTTGTCACGAAAATCACTAGAACGACAGGGAAGAATGTTATTACTGGAACTGATTCGAGCGAGCTTATGACTGGTATATATATATTTTCAAATATTGGGCTTTTTATTGAAGCATATGCAAGGAACCAGCCAATCAATATTGACCCAAGAATTATCAACAAAACTCTCAATATAGTGGCGCCAACTGCCAACTGAATGATAAGCAGTAAGCTCATCGGCATCACCTTGTAGGGGTCAATGAAGCATATATTTTGTCCAAGTATGTGCTGAACCTGGAATCCCTGCTGCTCCTTGGCCTTGGCATTTCTATTATCAGTTCGTCAACTATTTTTGCAGGGGAACCATTCATTACAAACACCCTATCTGAAAGCTCCAGAACTTCATCAAGGTTATGCGATACAAGCACAACTGATTTTAGGGTTGTAAGTGGATTGAAAAGTATGTCGTATATTTCTTGCCTAAGGCCTTCAGCTGTAAGTTCATCCAAATGAACAAAAGGTTCATCCATAAGGAGCACTACAGGGGAGCCAGCTAAAGCCCTTGCAATTGCAACCCTCTGCCTCATGCCTCCACTCATTTCTTTAGGGTAAAGGCCTTCAGCCCCCTTTAGGCCAACTGTTTCGAGTGTATTCCTTGCTATGTCATTCATTTCATTCTGAGACAGCCCTTTGCCAATAAGGGCCAGCTTCACATTGTCAATTGCAGTCATCCATGGGAAAGTGGCTATTGATTGATGAATCAGAGATATCCTTGATGATGGCTTTTTAACTTCTTCACCCATGAGGAATACCTTACCGCTTGTTGGCGGTATCAGGTAACCCAACGTTCTAAGGATTGTGCTTTTTCCAATTCCTGAAGGCCCCACAATGGACACAAATTCGTTTTCTCCTGTACTAATGTTTATGTCAGTGAAAACTTGCTTCCCGCTTGGAAATTTATATGAAATATCCACTGCACTCAATATGACCCCAATTGACAACTGTCACCACTCCTACATTTTATAAGCCATTTAAAAGTTTTACAGCGTCATTATGGGTTATATAGCATAAGCGGCTCTTTATATGTTCGCCCAGCATAGAGTGAGCCAGCAGGCATCATTTTCTTTGCCATCCTGCTCAACAACTCCTGAAATATGTTAGCAGCTTCATTGTCATTAATTTTACCATTAAGCAGCTCTATAGGACACCTCACGTTAACCGGTCTTAGCGGAATTACATGCATTGTTGATTTAGGTGGAAACAGCCTGCGCGTCAACCCTGACTCCACAATCTCCTCTTTTGTGGGCTTTGGAACATAAAGCAACGCGTATCCGCTTTCAATTTTATTTTGTATTTCAAAGTCATTTACCGTCTCATATTCCGCAACCCTTCTATCGAATTCCCTTATTAGCGAAAACCTATTAATGCCTTTCAGTCTAATTGAAGAAACGAATGCCATTTTTTTTGTTATCAATGCAATAGTCGATTCCCCAAAATCCACCATCTTCATTGCTTCCAGTGCGCTTTCAACTCTTGTTAGCTTTAAGGCAACCTTTAGCTCCTCGATTTTGGAGATTGATGGGGACTTGATTGCTCTCACCCACCTCTCAACCCCTATTCTAGAGTCAGAGTAATCCACCTTGGCAACCATTATGCGCTTTAGCTGCAGCTCCTGAATGGCTTTGATCCTGTGCATACCGTCCAATGCTACATTTGTCCTTTCATCAACAATTATTGGGTCAAGCTGAAGGCCAATTTGCTTTATAGAATTCATTATCTCAGAAAGGTTTTTTATTTTTACTTCTTCGTGGGGCCTCACTTCGCTGATTTTTAGCAGTTCCAGGCTGTAATACAGCAGCTCCTTACTGCTGCTCACCAGTAGCCACCTCGGCTGCCTGCTTCTCCTTCCGAATTTCTTTAGTTACGTACCCAGCTATCTTGTTCCTGACGAACTTGGATTGAGATTCAGTTACCTGATTTATAAACTCTTTGTTAGTCTGAAAATCATCAGTAAATTTATCATGATACATGCTTATCAGTTCGTAAGTAAATTTTCTGATTCTGTTCATCTGCAATAGGTCAGCAATGATTTGTTTATAATATTATCTATCACTGATAGCTTGTAGCTCAACTCCTGTTAATGCAATTCCTCTCCGTAGGACGGGTCCAGCAGGCGAGTTCCTTCCTTCCCTACATGGACTGAAACTTGCTGTACAGTAACACCTTTAGCGACAGCTCAGCCTTCTGAAATCGTCTAGAGCTTACGCTGTCACCCTCTT
>JARVJW010000178.1:0-10819 GCA_029775955.1 Nitrososphaeria archaeon
CAACTGCATGGAAACATAAATATGGGCAAAAGTGGAAACGGTGTTCTCTTCGTTAATGCCTGGAGAGTACGTATCATCAGCGCTTGATGCAGGAATATTCAATGAAATAATAGCTAAGGTGTTCACATATAATGTTGTGGAGGCGCATCGCGATGGCACGAGGGTAAAGCTGGACAAAGGGACATGTGCCTTAATTAATTTGCTAATTGATCAGGAATAATCAATTAATGCAAGAAAGTAGAAAGCGATAAAGGTCTATGATAAGGTGAGAGTGAAGATAGAGTGAGTCCATATATAGGAAAATTTCAAAGAATTTCACCATATTTTTGGTTTAAATATTCAAAGATAGTTACGTACGTAAACGTCAATCCTCTCTTGTATGAATTTTTCAAAAATAACAAAAGCGTACCATCTCATCAAAATAGGTCAGCGCATTTCAGATTTATAAATGATAGCTCATTGCACAACAGACCAATAACTTACCTCGAATTTGTATGAGGGAGAATCGATTATGGAATGGTGTACAATTAACACCTGTAGTGGTAGTTCCTTTTTTGGATTCGATACATTTACTGGGCTCCCTGAAGACTGGACTAAAGGTTTTAAGAAAGGAACTTTTGATGTTCATGGGAAAATACCTACGATTGATGACACTCGTGTTCAGCTTGTTCAAGGTATGTTTCAAGACACTTTAAGGCAATATATTACTCAGTTCAACCGTAATAATCAATTTGTATTACATCTCGATGCAGATTTGTATTCCTCTACCTTATATGTACTCGCTACTCTTGACCCAATACTTGAAAAAGGTGATATAATAATGTTTGACGAGTTTTCTTCTATAACGGCGGAGTTTAGAGCATACATGGATTATACTAACTCTTTTTTGAGAAGGTTAAGGCTAATATCTAAAGTTCAAAGCAATGGTTGGATATGCGACCAGGTGGCTTTTGTTGTAGAATAGGAAACCATAGAACTTCATAAATGTCTCCCATACACGATATGAAAAATTCATAAACTACAACTCAGGTAAATCCTCAAACGACTTGTCTCCACTTGCAATGGCATACTGGAAATCCTTAGAGGATGTTCTTACGAATTATATCAGACACGATGACCACAAATACGATTACACAGACCACATAGCAAAAAGGAAACACGTTATTGTCAACAGGATAAGATACATGGCAAGGAATCAAACAACCTTGATGATGCATCGGTATTTGGTGTTGATACTGAGGATTATCTGGAATATGAGAATGATAATGCCTTTAGGCAATGGATATTGGGATTGAAGCGTAAGGATGTGAAGGAAAGGGATATCAAGGAAAGCCCTGAGGGATATAGAGAAAAAATTAAGGCCGAAAAATCTCTGAATCCAACAACGAAAATTGTTAAGGTTCTTGTTAAAACATACAAATAGAATTTTATATTAATATTAAAAAATGTAACTTTTTTTCACTCATATATACCCCCTCCGGCCATTGGCCAGCTGAACGAATTGAACAGCGCATCAGAATACGGCACCTGAATTATATCCGAAGCTGTCAACAACATTTACTGTTTTGATGTTTATCACAGCACAGGAAACCTTGTACATAATAAATTGTTACATTAATTGATTATGCCCCGGCCAATGGATAAATCAACCAGGATCATAAATGGTGTTTTCTCATAGCTGTGGTGGTTTTTTGCCTGACTGCTTCGTGCTGACCCCATTTCCAAAGCTGATGTTAAAAAGCTTATATCTGAAAAGATTATATACAAAAATAACAATGTCCGATGACATTTCCAGCTATAAGGAAAAAGTAAGTAAAATAAAAATTGCTGTAATAGGCGATTCCACAATAGACCGGTACACTGTGGCTTCGGCCAAACGCATTTCCCCAGAGGCTCCAATTCCTGCCCTAAATGTCGATAAAGAATATTACAGGATTGGAGCTTCATTTAATGCCGTTGAAAGCATTTTAAATCTTGGGGCTAAGGTGGCCTACTTTACGGTGACGGGGTCAGACCTGGAGGGGCAACAGTTCGCAAGGGAACTTGAAAGGAATAATGTTGCTACGCATTGGGTTTTCCCTGAAAAGGAAATGAAGACAACTTCGATACACCGCGTCATCTCTGACGGCTACCTTATGCTGTGGATGGAGAAGAGCCGGGTCAACAAGATATCAAAAAATACCGAGCGCATGATAATTGAAAAGCTTGATGTGGAGGATGTAAACGCCATAGTTTTATCTGACCATGGAAGGGGAACAATAACAGAAGGCCTTTTAAAGGGGATATCAGCAAAGGCAAAAACTAGAAACGTTCCTGTGTTGATAAATGGGCGAGGGGGGTCTGTGAATAACTACAACGGTGTCGATTATATAAGGATAAGCAGGGAAGACGGCTTTAAGGCAACTGGCATAACGCTCATAAATGATACCAGTTACAGAAACACCGCAATAAAGATCGCTTCACTTACCGGTGCTAAGGGAGTGGTTATAACGTGGCTGGAGGATGGATTTTACATCATTAACGGCAAAAAGTTCACGCACATCGCTCCTTTGCATGTAAGGCCGGTTAACCTGGTTGGCATTGGCGACACCATTACTTCAATTATTGCTTTATTTTTGTCAGCCGGGCTAAGCCTGGAGGAGTCATCCCGTATTGCATATTACGGCGGTGTGCTGGCTTCAATCTCAAACAGGAGGAGCCCGCAATCATTTGATAAGCTGGCTAAATTCATAAGTGAGGGCTTATGATTACGGTTGAAGAGCTGAAAAGGCTCAAGGAAAAATCATTCAACATAATGATCGATGTCCTTGAAATGACCACAGCGGCTAATTCCGGGCACCCGGGGGGCTCGCTTTCAAGCAAGGATATAGTTACTGTCCTTTTTTTTCACGTTATGAGGCACAATCCGGGGAGGCCTGATTGGCCTGACAGGGACAGGCTGATTCTCAGCAAGGGGCATGCTGCCCCGGCGCTTTATTCAGCGCTTGCCGAAGCAGGATACATTGACAGGCAGAAGCTAGGGGGTTTCAGGTCAACTGGCAGCCAATTGCAGGGGCACCCGGAAAGGAACCCCGAGCTCATGATCGAGGCTTCAACCGGATCCCTCGGAAATGGGCTGGCCATGGGCAACGGGATTGCCCTTGCAGGAAAGCTTGACGGAAGAAGCTACAGGGTTTACGTTTTGATGGGGGATGGGGAGCTTCAGGAGGGTACAGTGTGGGAGGCTGCCATGTTTGCACCTTACCACAGGCTGAACAACATCATAGCAATTGTAGACAGGAATGGGCTGCAGCAGAACGGGCCGACCGAGAGCACGCTGAGCATTGAGCCGCTTGATGACAAGTGGAAATCGTTTGGCTGGAACGTAATAGACGTTGATGGCCATGACATTCCTGAGCTAATTGATGCATTTGAGATGGCAAAGCGCATAAAGGATAGGCCAACTGCAATCATAGCGCACACTGTTAAGGGAAGGGGCGTCATGAGCGGTGAGTGGGTTGTTGATTTTCACAGCAGGCCTATGAGTGAAGAGTCATTAAAAAATATATTGCCGGGGCTTTACGAGCAGCACAGGCTGGAGATGGAGGCGCTTTGATTTCAACCAGGGAAGCTTTTGGAAATGCGTTAGCTGAGATAGGAAGCGATGAAAGCATAGTTGTGCTTGATGCTGATGTTTCAGCCTCAACAAAGGCATCCGAGTTCGGGAAAAAGTATCCAGACAGGTTCATAAACTTTGGCATAGCAGAGGAGAACCTCTTTGCAACAGCTGTGGGGCTTGCGTACTCGGGCAAAAGGGTTTTTGCCAGCATGTACGCGGTGTTTGTGCTGAAGGCGTTTGACCAGCTCAGGATAATAGCGCACGATAACCTTGATGTTAAGATATTTGCATCTCATGCAGGATTGACCGACGGGCAGGACGGCTGGTCTCACCAGACAATAGAGGACCTGGCAATAATGAGAACGCTTCCCAATTTTAAGGTGATAGTGCCAGCGGATGCAATTGAATCCAGGGAGGTCACTGAGGCTTCACTTAAAATAAGCGGCCCCGTGTACTCCAGGCTAAGCAGGTCTGAAAGTCCGATCATCTTTGACAGCGGCTATCGCTTTGAGCTGGGAAAGGGAAAGGTGGTAGAAGATGGGTCTGATTTAGCGATAATAACTAACGGAAACATGCTACACCGGGCCATCAGGGCAAGCATGATGCTCAGGAAGGATGGAATAAGCCCTACAGTGGTTAACATGTCCACAGTCAAGCCGATAGATGAAGGTCTCATAGTGAAACTTGCGCAGAGCGCCGGAGCAATTGTAACTGCTGAAGAGCACAGCGTGCTTGGAGGCATTGGCAGCGCTGTGTCTGAGGTCCTCGGCAGAACCTTTCCGGTGCCTGTTGAGTACGTTGGCATAATTGACAAATTTGGGCAGAGCGGAAAGGTGGATGAGCTGTTCAGCCTTTACGGCCTTACTGCGGAAAACATTTATGGAGCAAGCATGAAGGCTTTAAAAAGGAAGAAAAGATGAAGGTCTTAATACTGGCCGGGGGACTGGGAACGAGGCTAAGGCAATTAGCTGGAGATGTGCCAAAGCCAATGGTTGAGGTTAGAGGGAAACCCTTCCTGCAGTGGCAGCTGGAATATCTCAGGTCCCAGGGCATAACTGATATGATAATCTCCGTTGGTTACAAGGCCGATAGCATAGTTTCATATTTTGGCAATGGGGATAGCCTCGGGGTCAGGATAAGCTATTCATATGAAAGTGAGCCGCTCGGCACAGGTGGTGCTGTTAAAAAGGCAGGGGAGCTCCTGCATGGAGAGGAAAATTTCATAGTAATGAACGGAGACACCTACCTGCTGCTTGACCTTAAGGGGTTGATGGACTCACAGGTCATGAACTCTGCCATTGCAACAATTGTGATAATGCACGCTGATATAACTCAGAAGGCCGGGTTGGTAAAAATAGATGATCGTTCAAGGGTCATAAGCATAAATGAAGTTAAAAGCGGAAGCGGATACATCAATGCAGGCGTGAGCGCGCTCAACAGGAAAATCCTTGAGATGATGCCTGAATTAAGTGCCTTTTCTTTAGAATATGACCTGTACCCGGCGCTGATTGGCACACAGGGGGTTTACGCTTTCAAGTACAGCGGGTACTTTAGGGACATAGGAACCCCTGAAGGGTACTTCTCATTTACCAGGGAGGTGAGTGACGTTGTTGGCTAGGGGCAGGGCACCGTTCAGGATAAGCTTTGGTGGCGGAGGCACGGATGTGCCACCATACTGCTGGGAAAGTGGCGGTGCAGTGCTCAACGCAACCATTGATAGATACGCGTACTCTAGCCTTGAACTTGGCGGTAACATGATAAGGGTGAGGTCAGTTGATCTGAACGAGGAGGAACAGTTCAATGCTGGACGGATCAAGTATGGCGGAAAGCTTGACCTGATAGCCGGAGTAATAAACCAGTTCAGCAATGGGAATGGCATATATGCGGAAACATACAGTGAGATGCCAGCGGGATCAGGGATGGGAACTTCCTCCGCCATAGCGGTCTCCCTTATAGCCGCTTTTTCTGAGGCACTTAAAAAGGGAATGAGCAAATATGAAATTGCAATGCTTGCGTATCATGTTGAAAGGGAGGAGCTTGGCCAGTTAGGGGGATACCAGGACCAGTTTACCGCGGCATATGGAGGGCTTAACCTGATGGAGTTCAGCAGGGCTGGGGTGAAGGTGACCAGGGTAAATCTGCTTACTGACGTTCTGGAGGAATTTCAGTATAGGACGCTGATGTTCTACACAGGAAGGGTCCACTTTTCATCGGACATACACCGGGATATGAAAGATAGGTACGACAGAGATAAAAACGAAGTTTATGTGAGGGATGAGTTAAAGAGGATAGCATATGAGCTTCACAGGGCCCTTCTGTCAGGGGACCTTGAGGGGTTTGGCGAGCTGGTAAATGAAAACTGGGAGCTCAAGAAGAAAATGTCAGAAAAGATATCCAACAAAACAATAGACAGAGCATATGAAATGCTGTTAAGGGCGGGGGCTCTTGGCGGAAAGATACAGGGAGCTGGGGGCGGAGGGTACCTGCTTATGTTCGTTAAAAGGGATAAAAGGGCCGAGGTCCTTAAGCATGGCATGGAAATGGGGCTAGAGCCATTTAGCTTCAGGTTTGAAATGGAGGGTGCAAGGTCATGGAAAGTAGAATAGCTGAGATGCTGAGGGATAGCTCCAGGGTAAAGGAGGAGCTTGCATCGGATCCGGAGGAGCTGGGCAAGATAGCCAAGGCAGCTGCCGTCATAACTGAAGCGCTCAGGGGAGGCAAAAAGGTCCTGCTGTTTGGAAATGGGGGAAGCGCAGCAGACGCCCAGCACATAGCATGTGAATTAACCGGCAGGTTCAAAAAGGAAAGGAGGGGCCTGCCGGCAATTGCGCTTACCACAAACACATCATGCCTTACAGCAATTGCAAATGATTACGGCTATGACATGGTTTTCTCCAGGCAGGTTGAGGCATTTGCTAGCTCTGGCGATGTCGTAATAGGAATAAGCACAAGCGGCAACTCCAAGAGCGTCATAAACGGGGTTATCAAGGCAAGGGAAAAGGGCGCATTTACTGTTGGACTGACTGGCAAAGGCGGCGGTGAGCTGGCGAAGCACGTTGATATGTGCATAAGGGTGCCATCAAATGATACACCCAGAATACAGGAATCGCACATAACAATAGGGCACATTATAAGCGAGCTGGTTGAAGGTGAGCTGTTTGCATAAGGCTGTCTTTCTGGACAGGGATGGCGTCATTTGCCAGGATGTGCATTACATGGCCAGGCCTGAGCAGTTCGTGCTTTTGCCGGGGGTTGGTGAAGGAATAATGGAGCTGAATAAAATGGGGTTTCTTGTCATCGTTGCATCGAACCAGTCAGGGATAGCTAGAGGTTACTTTACGGAGGAAGATCTGAAAGCTGTGACTGATAGGATGGTCCAGGAGCTTGCAAAGCACGATGCCAGGCTTGACGGGATATACTACTGCCCCTGTTTACAGGATTGTGAGTGCAGGAAGCCAAACCCCTGGATGCTAGTTAAGGCTGCAACGGAGCACGACATAGAGTTGAAGGGCAGTTTTATGGTTGGAGACCAGGACATCGATGTTGAGGCCGGAAGGGCTGCAGGGTGCACGACGATAATTATCGGGAGGGGAGATGCTGATTATTCAGTCAGCAATTTCAGCGAGGCTGTAAAAATTATAAGGAGCTATAAAGAAAGGAAATTGGAGGTCAGGGAAGCTTGAAGATATTTATTGACTCGGGCGACATCGATGAAATAAGGGAATCAATAAAGTGGGGAATAATAGATGGCGTAACCACCAACCCTAGCCTGATAAGGGTGGCGCTGGACAGGAGGAAGGGGATGGACATAAGGAAGTACATTCGGGAAATATGTGAGACAGCTGGTGAGAAAATTCCAGTTAGCCTCGAAGTTATGAGCACTGATTATAAATCAATGGTAAAGGAAGGCAGGGTACTTTATGACAGGTATAACCCTATCATGAAAAATGTAGTGATAAAGGTCCCGGTAAATACCGGGCCTGAATTTGAAGGGCTGAGGGCAATAAAAGAGCTGAGCAGCGGAGGAATACCTATTAATGCAACCCTCATAATGACGCCACCTCAGGCTCTGCTTGCTGCAAAGGCAGGGGCCAGATACGTGAGCCCATTTTTGGGAAGAATAGATGATTACGTAAGGACAAGGCTAAAAGTTGAATTTAGAAAGGATGACTATTTTGATTATGCCAGGGCCAGGGAGGCGCTCATAGCGGATATTGATAAGTACAGGGGGAACATCGGGAAATACCTTGAAATGAGTGCAATTGCATTTCCCGACGATGTAATGAGCGGAACAGAGCTGCTGCAGAGGATAATTGCTGTGTTCAGGAATTACTCCATCAGGTCAGAAGTTATAGCTGCATCAATCAGGAATCCCAGGCAGATGGCTGAAGCTATGTATGCAGGGGCAGATATAGCAACAGTTCCAATTGGCATCATAAGGAAGCTTCTCCATCACCAAAAGACCGAGGAGGGCGTCACGCTCTTTAAAAATGACGCGGAAGCTGCAAACTACAGGGATGTATTTTTATAGTCAAGGAAGTCCCTTAGAGCTGCAGGAGGGTTGCCTGATTTCATAATGGCAGACCCTATAACTAACCTATCGGGGCCCGACATGATAACTTCCTTTAAATTGTTTAGCTTGATCCCGCCGTCAACTAAAATGGAAAACTTCAGCTTTCCTCTCATTTCGTTTAGTGCACTGACCTTTTTTAGTGCGCGCTCATCCATTTCCTGCCCTCCCTTCCCCGGCTTCACCAGGAGCACAAGCACGGAACTGATCTGGCCAAGGTAATTTTCAATTGCTGAGGCTTCAGTTTCTGGATTAATTGCAATTCCCGCAAGCTTGCCACCTGATTTTATCATTTTTATGTTCTCAGGCACACTTCCACTAGATTCCAGATGAAAATATATGGTTTCAACTCCTTCAATATCGTAAAAGGACCTGATAAATGGGGCCGGGTCCCTTACCATCAGGTGAACTTCGGAGGGTATTTTCCACCTTGATTCTATGGACCTGATTACCGGCTTTCCGAAACTGAGCTCAGGCGCAAAGTAACCATCAATAACATCATAATGCAGCATAAAGGGGCCAACTGCAATCAACGCATCAAGCGTATCCCTTAACTGCGAAAAGTCTGCATCAAGAATTGATACCGATATGTTTTTGCCCAGCATTGCAATTAATACTAACAAAAACTTAAAATCTTTATCCCTCAGTTAACTTTGAGAAACGGCGCTAGCGGTTTAGCGCTAAATGGTTAGACAACCTTGCCCCCGTATGCATTATATGAGGTAAAGGTGTATCCATATGTTATATGCGTGCGAAGGGTGGAAGTTAAGGGCGGAAAATTTAGCCTGAGCGATGAAGCTTGTTTAGTTATATGTGAGCAAGAATAAGGAGTTTAGGTGATGGTGAACACATGTATGTAATCTCCATAAAGGATACCTGCAGAATGATTATGGATATGTGTTGAAGGAATTGAAGATGTTATGTGAGCCCGATAAGCTGAAGGGGTTCTCCGACTCACTTCCGTTGAGCATAGTGATAAAGAGCTTTTCCACCTAGCATTGGGCGTACAGGATGCTGTCGGAAAGACATGAAGCTGTCAAACCCGATGCAGACAAAGAAAGGCCATAGCTTCGGCCAAGGTGAAGAAGGATAAGGTAGATGCGCTGATGCTTGCAAACCTGCTCAAGGGAGGATGTATACCTGAATGCCATGTGCCCCCAGGGAGACCATGGAGCTGAGGGAGCTAGTCAGGTATCGGGCTAGGCTGGTGAGGACCTTGATTGATGAAGGAAGAACAGCATACACGCCTACCTGCTGATGTACAACGTGAAGATGGACGCTAACCATTTCACTAAGGATTTCATTGGAAGGTTGAGGGATATAGGGGACCCAAAGATAGATGGTCATGCCTTCAAGGTTTAAAGTTGTGAACAGGACCGATTTTTGACGGTGGTCACTGCTTAATTTGAAGCAGCTCATTCACCGCCTTCCTCACGGCTTCCTCCGACGTGATTGATGGCCTCCAACCTGTCTCCATTTCAATTAACGATGAATCAAGCATCATGAGCCTCACATCCCCTTCCCATCCCCTGCCATCGCCTGTGTCATTGAACATATGCTGTGGGGAAATATGCATCGCATCTTCAACGATCTGAGCTATGCGTTCAACGGTAACCCAGTCTCTGTTGCCAACGTTGTATGTTTTCAACCCATTTAACTTTAGCCCGACTAGGAGATCAATGAGATCTTGTACGTGAACGTAGCTTTTCCTCTGCCTTCCATTGCCAAGTATTTCAAGCTTCACGGGGTTCAACCTGAGCTTCCTGATGAAATCAACTATGACTCCATGGCTCATCCTTCCACCTATGATGTTTGCCAGCCTCAACGATGTGATTGGTATTCCGTAGTTCTTGCCGTAAAACTCCAGAACCAGCTCCCCCAGCATCTTGTACAGGCCATAATATGATATTGGGTTTAGCCGTTCGCTTTCAGGCGTTGGTATCCGGTCGGTTTCGCCGTAGACGGTTGATGATGAGGTGAAAATGATGCCGGAAGCATCACAGCCCCTGGCCATTTCAGCGGCGTTCAGGGTTGCCCTTACGTCTCTGTCAAAGTGCTCCTGAGCCTGCTGCATTGATTCCCTCACATCTGGGTCAGCCGCGAGGTGGTACACGAGTGACCCCTGTGTAATTTTTGGCTTTTCCCTTGACAGGTCGGCCTCTACATACTTGGCCCTCATGTTCCTATATGAGCCTGACGAAAAGTCATCAATGACGGTTACATCTCCCAAATTAGTGAGCCTGTCCACAAGGTGTCCGCCAATATACCCTGCTCCGCCGGTAACTACAAAGTCCAATGAAAGCCATTGAACTGAAATGAATTTAAGCATTGCGGGGTACCAGGTCATTAAATCAAATATACGCTATAATCGGTGCTGATAGGGGGTCACTAGTAGGCCTGAAATTGGTGCACACCTTCCTCAACATGTTGACTAAAATATAATTGTCTAAATGCTCAAAAGCACATTCCGGTTTCTGAAAGGTTATAATTTTTTATAACCATCATTCGGAGCGTTGACCTTCTCAGTCAAGCCCGCTACGGCCACTTTAGGCTCATGGCCGGTGTACAGGTATTCATCCTTCAAAGAAGGCCAAGAGGCATCCGCACTCACGGTAAACGGGTAGCCGCAGGCCACGCAGGGTTATGGCAAG
>JARVJW010000178.1:10829-11262 GCA_029775955.1 Nitrososphaeria archaeon
TGTTGGAAAGCCTTATACATTTTATCTTGCCCTGTTTGTCCCAAATTCTTAACGTGGTCAGGTGTAGTATGTCCTCGCTTATCGTATAAAGCTTTTCCATAATAATATATATTATAGCCCCTTATAAAGATGATCGTAGCTGTTTAGACCCCTATTCTTTCCATCAGCTAATCCCTATTGTCAATGACGTTATTAAAAAGCAATTGAACGGCACCAAAAAATTTAGGTGTAGGGGACGGCAAACTACAGCTACACGTGCTCCGACCAAAGCTTTCTGTGTACATGTGGTCGAATATTACTGAGACAGCCAATTTCAAAGGCACTGTGAGGCCTTGTTAATAAATTCATTTACTGAATTGAAAGACTTTCAAATATATCAAATAACCTGTCTGAGGGTGGCCAACCCTTCCTAAACTGAATGTTCCTTTACTAA
>JARVJW010000104.1 GCA_029775955.1 Nitrososphaeria archaeon
AAGTACAGGAAACTGCGCCAGGCCAGAGGCAGGCAGAAGAACCGTGTCAATGATGCCTTGCTACTGTGAAGGAAAACCCAGGCGCATCATTTGTATTTGAAGACTAGTGGAAACAACAGGAAGTTCAGGATAAAGTTGAACAAATGAAAGGCTTTACCAGAAGATGATTGAATACAAGTCCTCATTCAAGACCGTTTATGTGAACCCAAGATAGACTTCAGAGTGTCCTGTCTGTGGTGATAACTTGAGGATATCGAAATGCGAAACCTGTGGCGTGGACTACGACAGGCTGGCCATAACCCTGCGCCTCTGCGGCTACCGTGAGTGTGGATGGCCTTCTTTGAAGGATGAATACCTGTACACCGGCCATGAGCCTAAAGTGGTCGGAGCGGGCTTGAAGGTCAACGCTCCGAATGATGGCTATAAGAAATTATAACCTTTCAGAAACGGGAGGTACTTTTGCGTAACTTAGCTCATATGTTAACCTAAAGAATTCCTGATGGTCGCCATCTCTGATATAGCCATTTTTACTTCTGAATCCTTTTTTTCAATTAGAGCAGTTAATGCAAGGCTCGAAAATAATCTATGTTTTACTATATCATATTGATGATTAGGAACCTTTATACCGATTTGGTTTTCCATATACAAAACATCTTCTTTTACAAGTTCAATTATTCTTTTATCCAGATTAAAGCCACTTTCCAACATGTCAAGCGAATCCATGTTAAGGTATTTGGAAGCTTCCCTAAGGTCTTCTTTCAGATATTTATATTTTTCAGTCACAAAGTTCCATTCTTGCTCATTTAGATTTGCTAATGAAGATAAACCAATTATTTCTGGTGGAATCCCAATTGTATATAAGGATGCAACAAATGTTATGGCTCGCGGTAATATTACATTTCCAGTACTTCTTGAATAGCCGAAAAGCCCTATGTGAAGCTTTCTGGCCCTCCTCCTTGGAACAAAATCAGCAACTTCATTTATTATAGGCGCAAGACCCTCAATTTCTGTCTGATATCTCTCTCTATAAACGGAAACAATTTTCTTTATTAATTGTTTTTCATAATCTGAAAATAGCTCTGGCTCAACCGCCTTGCTCATATTAATGTACCTTATCGCATCTTTGACTTCCTCCTTAGGATAGTCATATCTAAATGCTGATTGTACTGTAAATGTCCAAACCCCCCTGTACTCTTCCAATGAGTTCTTTACATTACGTGGATTAAAATGACCTCTGAATGGCAATGAACCTACTCCTATTATTGGAAATATCTCAATGTTATATTTTACTGAAAGTTCATTTAAATCAGCTAAAGCATACTTTGAAAGTAAAACTGCCGGAAGCATGCCGTAATTCATAGCAGGATCTGACCTTGCTATAAATGCCCTTAGGTAAGGCACATTAAATGCCGAAATGTATTTGCCAACTATAGTTTTTATATTTAACATTGAGTCCATATCTTCAATTAGCGGAATTATCTCTATTTTTTTAGGTCTAAATTCTCCAATTAGGCCTTTTACTGAAATACTATCTGTAAGCATGGTATCTTCTTTATTAACGACCACTTTTTCATAATAGTTTGCCAAAGCAATTAATTCCTCACTACTTGTAGTGAAAGGTAGTATAACCTCAAAAACTGGCGTAGTTACAGATTCACCATAAAACTTTTCAGCCACATCAAATGTTATTGGTATGCTTTCCAAAGTTTCGGCGAACACTTTTCTATCTGCGCCTTCAATTGAGGGATTTGGGACCCTATATGTTAGGTACTGATCCTTCCCCAAAATATTATCCCTGAAATGCTCAGGGTAGTCAGTAAAGAGCTTCCTGACTACGTGGGTGTCAACATCTTTACCTTCAGCATCCCACATAACTTCTTCTGCTCCAAATTCCGAATAAGATATATATGCTTCATAAACTTCATCATCGCTAGCGATTATTTCTGTACCTCTAATCCAATTTGGCACTCTGGCATTATCGGGGTGCTGTGTAGCCATGCTTCTTGGAATTAACCTCATTGAAGCAATGCTTCCATAATACAATTTAAAAATGTGTCGACAAAGCTTAAAAATATTACCGCTTATATTCCGTAAAAATGATAAGAGTATATTATCATCCGGCATGTTACACTAGTTACCGCCTGCTTAAGGCTATTAGCGATAATAATATGACCAAATTAGTTGAGCTAATTGACATGTCAGTAAATTATCATTTAGCAATAAGCAGGCAAATTCTAACTGTACCATTAATTGAAAAAAACGGTAAACAAATTTATGGTGGGCCAATAGATATTGAAAAGGCATTATCTTTAATATCAAATGGAAATCTTTCAATAAATATTGAAAATGTCAAAGAAGCTCTTGTTCTGGCGATTTCAGACAGTGCGGCAATATCATCAATTTTATATTCTTATGGAAGTGTAAAACCACTTAATGAATTTTACGGGTTTTTAAATAGTTCAACAGGAATAGCGCTTGACAAAATGCAAAAGAAAAAGATTAAAGAAATTTATAGAATCGTCAATGAAGATAACCAGCTATATAATGAAGTTGAAGGAAAAATGATAGCAAACCTTGCCTACAATAAAGTAAGGGAATCCATTTATATGAATATAAACGATCAAACGCAGGAATCTTTTATAATGTGGTTCGTTTCAAAAGCAAGCATAGGCAGGGCTGGGGTTCCTTACAAAAATACGGAAGTAATTAGAAAAAAGGGATTGCAAATATATGAATATTATATGGAAAGAAAGGAAAAGATTAATGAAAAATTATTAAATGAATTTCAAGAAATTAAAAATGGCATGCTAAACATTAAATAATCATTCAAAGCTCTTGGTTCCCCATTTTTCAAGAGCCGCTTTAAGTTCCTTGCTTTTTTCAGCGTATTCTTCAAGGGGAACCTTTTTCTGCCATGCATCTATTGCATCTCTAGCAGCCTTAGCTCCTGCCGTAGCTCCAAGCGGATTGCCCAGTACACCACCACCAATTTGGATTGCAATATCCGGTCCCATGTAATCAAGTAATGCAGGAATTAATCCTGGATGAAGCCCACCAGAACTGACTGGAGTAACTGGTCTGAGCCCATACCATTTTTGCGGAAAGTAAATGTCTTCCTGAGGAACATTATCAAGTGTTATAGCTTCCTTATTCCGAATCACTTCGCTCTTGGTTCCCTCCATCTTTCCAACGCCGGTTCCTATATGAAGCAAGTCAACTCCAATGAGCCTTGATATTTTTGCAAGAACTAGCATCGTTGTTCCATGATCAGGTATTTTATCGAAGGCTGCATGAAAAGCCCTGTGCGCATGGATTGCAAGCCCAAGGTCTTCAGCAACTTCTCTCATCGTTTGAAGAGCTGCCCATCCGGTAGTAAGAATATCAATCATTATAAACTCCCCACCGTAATCCTTTACCAGTTTTGCCCTTCTTTTCATTTCTTCAGTTTCCGCTGTGATATTTATCAGGGCGCCCTTTCTTTCCCCGGTTTCCTTTTCTGCTTTATCCCTATATTTTAAAACTTCCCTTACTCTATCTTCGAATTTATTAAAGGGCTGACTTGTAAGGTTTTCATCATCTTTAAGCAGGTCCTCCCCACCAACCCATATTTCATACCCTATTTTTGCATGGGCTTCGGCGCTAGGACTTAGCTTTGGCTTTGGCACAGTAGCCAATATGGGTCTGCCGTTTACCTTCAGTATTTTTTTAACACCTTCGAGACCAAATTCTGGTCCCTTGAAACTTTTTATATATTCATTAGGAAATTCTATATCCATAATTTTTAATCTTGATACTGCTTTCATTCCATAAATATTCCCAAAAACTGATGAAAACAACTGCGGTATGCTGCCAAGTTCAAATAATTCAAGTGGATATGTGACCCATACTAAATCATCAGATATCCTGTATGCCTTTGCCATCCTGTTAAAAGTTTCCTGCGTCAAGGTGGAGAGAGTAGTCCATGTTCCAACGCTGCTTTCACTTGCTATTCTTCCAGCTGCCTCTTCAATGCTAAATCCCTTGGCTGGCGTTACCTTAAAAAGTAGCTGTATTTCATCATTACTAGGTTTCCTTTTGCTATCTACAAAGTCCAAGTACCAATCGACTTTTTCTTCGCTCATACAATTGATTTATAAATAAGGGTATATATACATTTCATATTTTTTCCAAAATAACAGAGATGCTTTAATATTCGGCTTTTTGTTTAACAATAATGAAATGCAGTTTATGTGAAAAGGAAGCTGTACGAGAAATACCTTACATGAAATTGTTTTTGTGCCGTGAACATTTTATTGATTGGTTTAACCAGCGGTTCATTAGGGATGCAAAAAGGTATAAACTATTTGAAAAATCAAAAAGAGTTGCAGTTGCGGTATCCGGTGGAAAGGATAGTACAACAATGCTACATCTACTTAATGAAGTATCAAAACAACTGAATATTGAAATTATTGGAGTTACCATTGACCTTGGAATAAATAATGGCACTAAATACTCAAGTAAAAGCGTGGAAATTGCAATTGATAACTTTAAAATCGCTCAAGTAGAGTATAAAGTAATAGACCTTAACAAAGATTATAATTTTACCATTGATAGAGCAAAATCCCGCACAAACAGGCCCGCATGCAGTGTATGTGGGCTATCCAAAAGATATATACTTAATGCTGCAGCTGAAGAAATGAATGCTGACACTCTGGCAACTGGTCACAATTTGGATGATATGGCTCAATTCATATTTTCAGGATATATTTACGGTAACTTTGAAAGCCTTGCCAGAAATTCAATGATAAACCCCCCTGAAAGGGGCTATAAAATAAAAAAAGTTAAACCGTTTTTCTTTACACCAGAAAATGAGATACTTCACTATGCTATTCTGAAAGGCTATCCATTTATTTATGACCCATGTCCATACTCTTCGGAATTTGGGTCAGTGGCTCAAGAAAGGATAGGTGACATGTTGAAGAACATGGAAACTAAAATGCCAGGAATGATGATTAACTTGGTCAAAACATTTGAAAAACAAATTAGGCCTGCTCTACATAATATATATTCAAAAGATGAAGATGTGGGAAAATGCAAGTTGTGTGGCAGACCAACTTCAAATGGTAGAGATATATGCTCGTTTTGTTCAATAAAAAACAAATTAATTGCTGCTCAATTAACTAATGGACTTTAAAAAATCTGATATCGCTCTATTAAATTTTACTGGTTCCTCAAGGTAGCATGGATGTATTTTGCCTATAATTGCTAATCTAGAATTACTTAGATACTTCATAAGCATCTTGTAATTTTCTTTAGGCGATATGTTATCTTCACTTCCCCAAATTAAGAGCGCGGGCACTTCCTTTATTATTTTAAGCATGTCTTCGTACATCCACACGCTTGCTGCTCCAATAAGAATCAATCCAATAACCCTTTGCGGATATTTAATTGAAAATGCTAACGCCTCTCTTCCCCCTAATGATGCCCCTGCAATCACTGCCTTTTCTATGTCAAGTTTTTTAAAAAACCTGTCAAGGAATGAAGCCACGGTATCGTATCCGTTTCGTTCGGTTTTTCCAAAGCCAGGCATGTCCACAGAAATTGATTTCCATCCTGACTTAGCTATTGCTTCCATAGTTCCAGTTTTAACCCATACCTCAGCACTAAACGAGGCTCCATGCAGGATTATAACCGGCTTTCCAGTTCCCTCTTCAAAGTACCTTACATTGTAACCGTCAATGTCAAGATTTACTTCTTTGCTCATGGTGATAAGTATATCTCCAGCATTAAACTGGATATGCCAGTAATTTTAATATATTCATTTATTCCAAATGATTTTATGCTTTCAATTATGCCATCGACGCTACCCAGATCGCTCCGTAGTCTGTAAAATATAGTTTTTTCTTCACTCATATTGTGTTCAGCGAGTATTTTCCAGTAAACTGGAATTCTCCTTTCGATCATGTCTGTGTCATTGTTATCTATCCACTTTACTATATTGTTTCCAAGCGTTTCAATTAATTTATGATCAGCGCTTATCCTATCAATGTTTTTTGCCAAATCAGCATCATCAGGATTGGAGACCTTGATCTTCGGAAAAACATAAAGGTCCTCAACCCTCGCATGATGGTTTATTACAAAATCATTTATATTTTTAAACCCAATGCGTTGATACCCGCTTTCCCATTCAAATTTTAAAACTCTTAGAGCAGAATGTTCGTAAAGTAACAGATCAATTGGGTCCATGGTTAAGCTTTATTAAATCATATGTAAAACTATTATGGAAAAAATGAATAAAATTGGAATCATAGGTGCGGGAATGTGGGGATCTAATCACGCAAATGCACTTAGCAACCTTAATGCACTGTGTTGTATTTATGATATTAACTTTAACATAGCAAAAAATACAGCAGATCGCTACAACATAAATGCACTGCATAACCTCGATGAAATGCTTGAATCAGATGTGGATGGAATAGTTTTAGCTACCCCTGCTGCAACTCACTATCAGATAGCTGTAAAAATTTTAAAAGCTGGAAAGGGCGTTCTTATTGAAAAGCCTCTGGCTGTTAACCTTAATCAGGCTCTTGCCATAAAGAACGCTATGAATAACAAAAGTAAGTTAGCAATTGGATATGAAGAAAGGTTTAATCCGGCTGTCATATCATTAATTGAGTGCCTTAAACATAAAGAAAAAATATCTATTTCACTATTTAGGGTAGGAAGTCGTCCTGAAAGAATTAAGGATGTAGGAGTTGTTTTAGATACCATGATCCATGACATTAATATAGCAAACTACATTCTTGGTCCGCTTAAAGTGTCTGGTGTGTGGAGTGAAAAGGATAAAGATAAAAGGGAAATCTTTGTAACTGTTATGCTTGAAGGCAATAAGGGAGCTGCGCACCTTACAGCTTCTTGGATGTCAAGAGAAAAGATTAGAATGGGAATAGGTGTAAGTACAGATGCTGTTGTGTTATCTAATTTTATAACACAGGAATCGGAGTGTAACATT
Organism: Nitrososphaeria archaeon; assembly: GCA_029775955.1. Lineage (GTDB taxonomy): Archaea > Thermoproteota > Nitrososphaeria > Conexivisphaerales > UBA164 > KM4347-05. Next base: position 6,992 of record JARVJW010000104.1, read on the forward strand.
GGTGGCAAAAAAATAACAAATGGAGGAAATAAGGTTAATTTGTTAAAAGAGGAAGATGAGGCTTTTATTAAATATCTTAATGATGAGGATAAATTTCCCACATGTATTGATGATGCGATGGCAGACATGGACATTGCGCTTGAAATACTAAATAAAATAGGGGTCAGTAGCAATTGAAACCTTCAAGAAAAAAAGTTAAAGTTAGAGCATATGGCAGTTCAGCTAATCTTTCAGTCGGATTTGATACTGTGGCAGTCGCACTGGATGCATTTTACGATGAAGTTGAAATATCCTATAATGGGAGTAATAAAGTAAACAGCACTGTAACAGGAATCTACGATGTTCCCGTTGAGAATACTGCAACAATGGCAATTAAAGGGGTATTTGAAAGGGCAGGAACTGAGTTTGGGGTAGATATAAAACTCATAAAGGGAATACCGGTTGGCAAGGGACTTGGATCAAGTGGTGCTTCAGCTGCAGCTGGGGCTTTCGCTGCTAATTTGATGATAAACTCTAGGCTAAATTTAAATGACCTTGTAGATGTAGCAGCCAAAGCGGAAGGTATATTTTCTGGAACACCACATGCCGATAATGTTTCAGCAAGTATTCTAGGAGGATTTTCATTTGTATATTCAAAAAATCCATTTCGTGCCTTTTCTATATATAGAGATGTAGTGTTTTATATAGTATTGCCTGATATTAAAATTAGTGAATCTAAGACAAAAATGGCCAGAGAGGCACTTGGTCAGCCTGTCGATTTTTCGCAATATGTAAATGAAAAGTATGCATTAATAAAGCTAGTAAAGGGAGTTTTATACGGTGACTATGCAGACATTGCAACGGCAATTAATGAAAATAGTTATCACCAGAAAATGAGGGCCAAAGCATCATTGATTCCATTTTTTGACGAAATAAAGAATGAACTTGTAAACACTGGCGCGGAAGGGGTCTGTGTAAGCGGTGCTGGTCCATCACTTCTAATATTATCATCAAATAAAAATTTTGAAAACATAATAGCAAAAATTTATAATAAATTTAACATAAACACAATTGTAAAAAAAACAAAAGTTGCAAGTGGCGTTTACGAGATCATTTAAGTGGGACATAAAGCGAGCTTCTGCTTGCACCTATGCCTGGCGTTCCATGAACAACTTTCTTTATTGGACTTACATATTCTCCAAGATAGTGGCCTATCATCTCTGGTTTTATTTCTATTTGAACAAATTCTTTGCCCGTATATATGGAAAGTTTCTTGCCAATCATGAAAGGTAAAATTATTGTATCGCGATCATGGGTTTTTGTTGTTTCTCTTTGTTGTTTGAGCTTTTCAAAAAGAACTTTCTTTCCAGGATTCATTTCAGAACCAAGTCTATTCAAGCTTCTTCTTGCCCTAGATGGAAGTATCTGAAAAAGCTGATCATAAGGCATATTAATCAAATCATCAGTTGCGTATCCACGGTATTTGAATTCTCTCGGCATTAAGATTCACTCCAAATAATATTAGATAAAAATCTTTCTATCATATTCACTTGCCTCTTCCTGTTTTCCTTGCTGCAATGTTGCCTACCTTTCTACCAGGCGGTGTTGATCTTGAAATTGTTGTTGGTTTACCTGGATGTTGATGCCTTCCTCCACCATGTGGGTGATAAACAGCTGACATCGCAATGCCTCTTACGATGGGATACTTCCTTCCCCTTGCTCTCATTGTCATCTTATGCAGTGTGGCCTTGAGTATAGGTTTTTCATTTACTCCTCCCCCAGCCACTATTCCAACAGTTGCCCTGACAGTTGACGGAAACAGGGCTTTTTTCCCTGATGGCATTTTAATGCTTGTCCATCCAGATTCATGCCCCATTATTATGGCGTATCCTCCAGCACTTTTGACAAATTTACCGCCATCATTTAGCACTTTTTCAATATTATAAACGAGGGTTCCTTCAGGCAAGTTGCCAATCGAAATTACATTTCCATCCTTTATAGGAGCTTCAGGTCCGATAAATATCTTTCTTCCCACTTCCAATCCTTTTACTGCTGGTAAATAGTATGTATGACCCTGCCCATGTAAAACCATTAATGGTGCTAGCCTTCCACTTTCATGTATTATATTTTTTACTGTGTATTCAACTGTCTTAGAAAGATCAGTTATTGGGTACCTGGTTGAACTTACCTTTGCCGTTTTTCTAGAACGGAATTGCTGTGTACCCCTTCCCTTCCTTTGAGTTAAAATGTGTTTTCCCATTTTTAAATCACGCTTAACTTTGTTGCTAATTCATTCGCCAAATTCTGAGGAGCAAGCTTTACATACGCCTTTTTACCCTTTATTCCAATCAATACGTTTACCTGGACAACCTTTACATCATATAACAATTCAATTGCCTCTTTTATTTGATGTTTATTAGCATTACTGTCAACTATAAAAGCTAGTTTATTCTCCTTTGAAATAAGGTCAACGGACTTTTCTGTTTTATACACCCCTTTTATTATGTTATGAGCTGTATTAATATCCATACACGCTCACCCCATCAAACCTTTTGGCCAGCGCCTTCAATGAAGGCTTCGTGTATATTGTAAGCCTTCCTGGAACTCCTCCAGGGGCCAGATGCAAAATGCTTACGTCGCTTGCAGTAACAGCTTGAAGGCCAGCTATATTATTTGCGGCCTTGTATAAACTATTCCTAGAAGAAGTAACTATTAATGGACCTACACCTTTCTCTTTTACTCTGTCAAGTTCTGTATTTAATTTTAACTTTAGAAGCACCTTCATTATATCCTTAGTCTTTGATAAAGATTCAAATTCATCAACTAAAATAACTGGCACTGATAAGCTTGGATCTACTTTATGACCCCTTAAACTCACTACATCTGAATTGGCTGTTGCTGCTAATGCTGACATTGTAGCTGATAGCCTTTCTTTTTTATTTATTTTTTTATACACTATCTTTAATGAAGTTGGAGGATGAGTTAGCCTTCCCTTTACAACACCAGCAACCCCACCAGCTTGCCCTGCCCTTTTAGTTCCTGCACCTTTTATCCTTGCTATCCTTGACATGCCATGCCCAGTGTTCCATGACTGAGCACTTACCTTCATTCCTGCCATTGGATCTCTGCCCTGGGGTTGCAGATTATGTGTAAACATTATCCAAAATGCTCTGTTTATTAGAACAGAATTAACCTTTGACTCAAATATTTCTGGCAATTCGGTTTTTCTGCCCTTATTTCCTTCCAAATCATATATTGGAATTTTCATATTTTAACACCATTTAAACTTAAATTTATTATAGAGGGCATTTTTGCTTGTGCCTTTATTCTAACTGCCTTTCTTATTACTACTGGCCTTCCAACAGGCCCAGGTACTGTGCCCTTCAATAACAAATAATTGCCTTTTATTGTCTTGGTTATGAGCCGTATTCCAGGCTCTTTAGAAATGCCCATGATCCTTAGGTTATATGTTGTTCTTCTATGATATCCCATTTGCCCAGCCCTTGGCACTGTATACATCACAGATGCTGGATGCCAAGGACCAATAGTGCCTACAGCCCTAACGCTTTTTCTGGACTTATGTTGTTTCCTTTTTATACCAAACCTCTTTACTGGTCCCTGAAACCCTTTGCCTTTAGTTATTCCAGTTAAATCTACATAACTCCATCCTGTTATAATTTCTTTTTGATCAATGGATTGCCCAATATATTTTTTTATAAATTCAGCCTTCTCTATATTGTTTTTTCCTGTAATAGGGATTTCAATTTCAAAGGGTTTTTTCTGTGAAAAACCTGAATCCTTGGGGGCAATCTGAGCTATTGCCCTTATTTCATAATTTCCTTTAATATCCTGATTCTGGGCAAGTTTTCCAGTGTTTATCAGATATCCATCAATCTCTTTGTAAACTTTCGCATCTAGTACCTTAATTTGAGGAATTGCAACAACTGTATACGGAACAAAAAGCTGTTTGCCAAAATTTGGGCTCCCGTTCCTATCATCAATAATTAAAGCGTGTCCCATTCCAGCTTTAAATCCAACAATTGCTGCTAACCCAAGATTACTGTCTTGACTAAAGTATCTTATCTTGGGCAGAACGTGAGAAGTCCTCACCCTAGGATAGAATGCCAAAGACCCTCTATGTGGTGCATGATGCTTTCTATGGCCTATAAGCCTTCACCTTCCCAACACTTGTTTTAAGTATTAATAAATATTTGTGTTTCAAT
>JARVJW010000128.1 GCA_029775955.1 Nitrososphaeria archaeon
GGATCATGCTTCCCCTTTCCACTAATGCTTCGTTATAGTCGTGCCAGGACATATCAATGGGCATGACAACACTTGATGACAAACACTATAAATCAAGACAAAAATAGTTGACATAAGTGTCAAGTTGAGCTACAAGCTATTTGTTTGCAATAAATATTTAAATGCTAGTTATTTGGTGTCCAATTAATTTTGGTTGCACTGTTTTTAACAGAGCGGGAAAACCCACACCATTTACAGTAGATCAAAATTTGCCCTCTCATGGCTTCCATTCCTCCACTATATCGGGGGATAAACCAAAATATCAACAATGACATCATTACACTCTGCTTCAGCACATCAACTATGACTATCTTCTAAGCTATTTAGCTTGACGCACATATAGGAGCACTGCCAAGTACAGCTTTGACGTTAGTCAGGAACCTGTTGATCATCCTGTAAGATGTCTCAATGCCCCATCTGCTCCTGACAGCTTCCCTGCTTCAGGTTCGGGTTTGTAGCAAATATATGGTTCTACCTGTCCAATCCTGTTCCGGCCGTTAAGTGCTACTACCCTGAATGTGGCCTGTTCATCATCACTCCTCCTGTGCCCCTGGTGGTGTACATGGTCATCCCCGCTGGCGATGCCTACGTTGAGCATCTTGATCATGAACTTCAGACCAAATGATTGCAAGTAATTGATTATATTTGCCGAAAAATAGCCAACAGCAGCGGTTTAAACTTTATCCCCAGCTCAATTGCAAGCAACTGCTTGAGATGTTGCGTCCTTGATTCCCCATTTCCTATGGGCATAACTGCAAGGGTTAGCTTACTGACTGCAACGCTTTCGTACTGGTAAGCCCAGTGCGTTACATCCTTTGGCCTAGTGCCCACGACGCCTTCCGCATGAGGGTCTCCATAGTACATGCCAATCAACAGCAACAGTTAGTTTGTCCTTCAGTGTGCTCATCTTCTTCATATCCTTAACTACGTCATCGTTCAAGTACATCAGGATCCTTGAGGTTGTTCCTGATTGTCTGGCCGCAATCCGAGGTTGTGCCATCAACATAGTCATTGATGCAGTAATGAGGATCCTGATGACAGAATCACTATCCCTTGTGCGTATGTCTTGCATTTCATTGAGCCTTTCATTAATATATAAAATGTACCAACATTTGACCTAGGATGGTGGTTAGGTCATAATGATTACTAGACTGCCATCCTACGTAAAGTTTCGATCTACTGTTTAGCGGTGGGAGTATGTCACTGGTTTTATCATAAAATTTATCTGTGATATTTCTCGTTCAGACGTTGAATGAAAATTATATCGCTCGACACTGTTCCAGAGAGCTACAGGCAATTTATAAAATATGAAGGGCAAGACATAAAAGATATGGAAAGTGTTGAAGTGCTCCTTGCATGGCCATGGCAGATAAATAGTACACTATTAAAAAATATGCCCCAACTTAAGGGAATCCAGACCTTCTCAGCCGGAGTTGATGACATTGATTTTTCGTCAATACCCGACAAAGTTAGGGTATTTTCTAATGCTGGAGCTTTTTCGTTGCCAGTAGCGGAACAGGCATGGGGATTGGCAATTGCTCTGGCAAAGGGGATTAATACAAGGAAGAAAATGGAAACTTATCAGATTACAGGCCGTAAAGTGCTTATACTGGGAGCTGGCGGTATAGGGTCAGAGATAGCTAGGATTGCAAGGCTTGGGTTCAATAGTTATGTAACTGGCTTATCTAGAAGCTTTAAATACCAAAAAAATTTTGATTTGACATTCCCATTATCCTATTTAGATAAAGAAATTGGTTTGTCAGATTTTATATTTGACACCTTACCTTTGAACAGGCAAACAGAAGGAATTTTAAATTATAACATTCTAATGCACCTTAAAGAAAAGGCAGTTCTTGTAAATGTTGGCCGTGGAGAAACGATAGTTGAAGATGATATCTACAGAATATTAGTTGAAAGGCATGATGTAAGGTTCGGAACAGATGTTTTCTGGAGAAAAAATGGGGTTGAGATTTTTGAAACAAAACTCTGGGAGCTTGACAATTTTATAGGAACATTACATACAGGAGGTGCCTACGGCAATAAATATGCATTAGACAGAGCAAAGGAAATAGCGTGCAATAACGCTATCAGATTTGCAGAGGAATTACACGCTGATAATGAAGTCAAAAAGGAAGATTATCTGGCGCAATTATAATATTTTAAGATGTCTTGCAACGCCAGGGTTTTATTGTTACTCTCACTGACATACTCTCCACCCTAAAGGGTTCTAAGGTATCCACTCTTGAAGTTGCCTCTTTAAGATATCAGTGCTCCCCTTGCATGCAATTGACCTATGCCCGGACGCTATGTTGAATGAAGTGTTTGCATCGGCATGGTTAACGTGCCCACATTGGCACTTCTCTGAGCGGCTGCCTATATGTCCACACCTTGAACATTCCTTCAATGTATGATATGGATCAACAACAGGTATTCCGTCTGGCTTCTATCATCTGTTATAGAATGACCAGCTATTCAAGGGATACCTGAAATTTCTGCTCGATTTTGCATTTCTTATCCCCTGCAGGTATTCAAGCTTAATTCCCATTCTGTTTCGCTTTCTTTGATACCTTGTTGTTCAAATCCCTTTCAATGTTTCTCTCCCTGTTTTTTATTTTTTTTGTCCTTCCTGTATTTACCTTTTTTCTTGTATGTACGTGCTCTGCCTCCAAGTTTTAGGACTTGGCTACTACAGCAATATGCTTGGTTGCGTTTCTATCAACCCATAAATATGAAACAGGTTCAACCATGTTTTCCTCTGGTATGGTTATGAAATGTATGCATATTCCTTGTCAACCTGATTTATTTTCAGGAAATCGTTCCTGAAATGAAAGTAAGTTTTAGGGAAGGTATCACAATCTTCATGACTGAACTTTATTCCCTGAGCCGGAATGGTTCACACTTTGCTTTCCTGCTTCTTGCATATTTCCTCAATATCTGGTTAGATATAATTGACTTCAGTCCAAATTGTTTCACAACTGCTGAATATGTTGAGCGATATGGCATATTCTGCTATCTTTCATGCAAGTTCAATCAAGAAATTACGGTTGTGCTTTGTATGTTAATATTATGCTTTTTTTTCTGTTCTTCAATGTGTTTTTCCACACTTTCAATATAATTGTATATAAATATATTGTATCCACATCGCAAGCTCAGTGGCTTGCTCAAGCATTTTGTAAAATGATACAAGTTCATGGGAACTATAAGGAGAACGCGCTGAAGGTTATTTAGAAAAGCCTAATGAGTGCATAGGTTTCTGGCAGAGAGTTGGTTATTTGCTTAATCTATGACTGAACTGCTCCAAATTATTAATTAATATGTTTTCATTATTGGGTGCCTGAATAAACGCAGGCACATTTTTCTGCTTTGTAGCCTTATATGATACAAACAGCCACTGACCAGTTTCTAGTTCAGTTGTCTTCTCGATAATGTCTGTGCTCAGCGAAAAGGCATCCGCAATGACCATCCTGTCATAATATCTTGGAAGAGTGCTTACAAAGTAACTGTGAAGCTGCTGCAGGGCATTGGTATTCAGGTGCGCGACCCTCTGTGTGCTTATCCAGCAGTGGGCCCTGTATTTTCTCCCCTGCCTTAACAGAGATTCTACAGAGCTGTTTGATTGGTCTGAATAATCATCAGACCTAGTCCTGTCAGGTATAAATTCCTGAGCCTCATCTAGCACAACAAGAACCTTTCTTCTTATTCCTGATGTCTTTTTTAAATATAACAATTCATTTATGAACCCAGATACTGCCTTTCTTGCCCTGTCTGGCTCCGGCACATAGATTACAGTTATCTTTGGAGATTCAGGCTTCTTTAACCTCTCTGCTAGTGAAGATGGGCTTACCAACGCCTCCAGCCCGCTGTTGGTTCTCTCATCCATATAGTTGATAATGCTGGACAGCTGCTTGTATATATTTGATTTATCGCTTACGTTTTCCATTATTTCTGAAAGTATTGCTGTCAGCATGCGTTTTGCTTCCTGGTCTAAGTCCTGTATGCCAGTACTTTCATCATAGTTCCTGTTACCATAAAAGTACCCTGTAAATTCTCTTAGCTGTCTCATTCCGGAAAGCCTGGTCTCAGGTTTGGAAGAAAGAGATTCCTCGAGAGTCTCGAACAACTGCCCCAATGTAATTGCCTTCTGCGCAGATAGGCTAAGCTTTTTCACCCTGCCCCCCTGAAACAATAAATCAGCATATTTTTCTATAAATCCAGTCCCCATCCTTTCCTCAAGAGTTTCCGGAATAGCCTGGGAATCCATGAAGCTTGCTACCCCATTTCTGAAGTTCTCAGTTGAATATATTTCCCCATTTTCCAGTAACATGTCAAGTAGGTTTATTGAATATTCTCCGGCAACATCAAATATTATGACATTAAGGTCAGGGTCTGATTTAACTGCTTCCCTTATCAGGTATGACATTAGGTTGGATTTTCCAGACCCAGTAAAACCAAATATGCCTGTGTGATACCTTACAAGGGAATCAGGCTTTACTGTAAGTGGCATATTAAAGCCAAGGAGGCTCCCAATCGGAACTCCGTTTTCTTCACATAAGAACTTCTCGACGGTCTGCTTGGATAGAAGGTAAGCCCTTGAACCAGCAAGGGGCACAACGCTTTCTCTGCTGAACACTGGAATACCATCCTTTACTGTCATATTATACTTCGTAGGCACTGCCCACAAATCTATCCAGGTTTCATCACTTACCCCCCAGCTTTCTCCGACAGCCTGTAGGTATTCCTTCCTTATTTCAGTTGGAAGCCTTTCATCAAGCCCTATCATCTGAAAATGAACCGGTTTTATTGTGGCTATTTCATAAATCAAATATGAAGTGCCTGATGGCGATATCCTCTCTATCCCAATAAATGAAGGTTCATGGAGCCTAGCAAACACTTCAAAATCAAATTTTACCTCAAGTGTTGCAACCGGAGAAGAAACAACCATTTCACCCTCCTTTGATTTGACTGGGGTCACCCTGATGGACTGGTCCCTTAACCTTGCCACAAACTTCCCGTTCATTTTATCAAATATGTTATCAGTCATTTGGATTCCCTCCCAGCTTTCTTTTCCCTTAGCATTTCACTTTCAGCCCGAAGGTCTCTGAATCTGCGCGATATGGAGAATATCCTTTCCTTTCTGGCAACAGCTCCAAGTTGCAGGTCGGCAATCCCCTTTAGGGCATTCTTGGCCATTTTTATCTCATGTTTTACCTGCTTGTCTGCCATATAAAGCAGTTGGTTATGCCCGTATGCCTCCATCACCTCCGGATTATCTAAATTCAGAAGAAGGTAAAGAATAAGGTTGTCAATTTTATTTATGCCCTCACCCTCAAAGAAAATTTCCAAATTAACAATGCCAGACCTGCTTTTGGCTGCAGTCCCTTTAACGAAATCCAAATCATATTTTGTCATAAATGGCCTGTCATAGACGAATACAGGTGACCTCATCTGAGGGTCTGTAACAAAAGTCCTAAGCTGAAAGTATGATTTTACAAAAAATTTCTCTCTAGATATGTATTTTCTGGCAGCGCTAAGTACAGGAGTTATGTCTGGGTTGCCGTTCATTGATGCAAATGAAGAGTCATAACTGATTGTCCTCCATGGAGTTTTTAGCTTCTCAGCATTGACAGCAGCCAACACCGTTAAAAAGCCTCTGTCATTTCGGAAGCTTGGCAGATATGGGCCTTTTATAATTCCTGCTGATTGGGAAAATTGAATTGCCGACCTCGTAAAATCAGAAGCTGATGTATCTTTTGTTATACCCACCAGCAATATTCTATTTTTAAGCGACTCCCATACTAGCTCAAACAACAGAAAAACATTTACTGCATTGATCTCATATATTGTAAGCCAGGAGTTATCGCTGACCTGCAGCGGGTGTTCATCAGTTTCAAATGCCTTCCTTGCGACATATTCTGATGCAGAAATAACCCTTTTCCAGTAACCTGTTACACTATCCTTGACCTTGAGCGATGAAGCATCAGATATGTCAAGCAATTCGCCACCGCTTTCGGCGTCCTTTTTACTGACCCATTTAAAGAACCTTGCAGCATCTTCGTTGCTGACAGCAAGCTCGTCCAAAATGAATGATTTACTTAAACTCCCCCTACTTATAAGAAGGCTTAAAAGGCTATAATTTTGATATGGTTGCCTTTTTGGGATATAAAATCCTGGCCCCATTATTGAAGCAATGCTCATATCAAGCACGCTTGGCGAGCCATACTGAGTCCTTATCTTTGTTAAAGTTGAAAAACCAGATCTGAGTATTACCCTAAGGTCCTTTAGCGCAGATGTGTAAGTGCCATAAAGGGGCCTATCCATAAATATGAGCCTGACGCCCCGCGTTCTGGCTGAGTTTAATGCAGTCCATATCTCCGCCATTGTCATTAGAGCAAAAGGTATTTTTTCTATTGATGTATGAAAATCGTATTCGGTTTCTGCCGCCTCTTGATTCATGAACACATCAGATAGGTCTTCCAGCCACAATGGGACAGTAGCATATGAAGAAAGGCCAACTGACCTGCTAATTTCCTTTACGTTAACCTTAACACCATCTCCAGAAACCACAAAAGGAGCACTATATGCAGAAGCGCTTACATAAAATAGCAACGTTTCCAGCCTTTCGTCATAATCCATTGACCCGTCAATGCCAACTGAAGTGTATTTGCCTTCCCCAAAATATTCAAGGGCTGTCCTGGAAGCTAGGGCCTGGTCCAACTCTCTTAAGGTGTTGAGGGCCTGGGGATTTTCCCTGACTCCTGATAGCCTTTGAATAAATCTATCTGAAAGTTCGGAGCTTTCTTTTACAAGCTTCCTGGACATTCTGTTATATATACTTCCATATTTATGCCAGTCATTGTTCATTTAATGAACATAATAAATACAATTGATTAATATAAATATTGAGTTATATAATTGAAATAGCAAATCTGGTGAACTGCCTTGCAGACGGAGCTACTTCATAGGAACAAACTTGCTTCGTAATAAAGTTGTTTTTGCCTTATAGCTCATATTTTAAACATGTACACAAAAATTATTTCCGCACTTGCCTACAGGAAAAATGCTTTAATTGAACAAGATAAATGATCAATGACATGGAATGCAGAAAAAGAATTATTATAAGTTCCCTGAAGGTGCCTCTTTATTTGGTATCGATTGTTCCACTTATGTACTCTTGGTTAAATTCAGATTTTTCGAGGCCTCTTATTTTTGCACTTTCTCTTATTTTTGTCATTTCTTCTCAATTTCTTATGAATACTGAAATGGATCGGCTTGATCATAAATACGGAAAGAACTGCATGAAGAGTGGTTCATTTATTCCAATTGGCCCATGCATATTTGACTGTGTTAACGCTGAAAAAATAAGAAAAATAAATGTGGTATTACTTGCACTAATGGTTATCACTTCAGCACTCATAATTATCATAACGCGGCTGCTGGTTCTACTTATAATTGGATTCCTTGCAGTAATTTTGATGTTTGCATACCTTTACCCGCCGTTAATGCTTTACAGGAGGGGCATAGGAGAGTTATCAACGTTCTTTGATTTTGGGCCGTTGCTTGTACTGGGGTCGTATTATGCATTTACCGGTTCCTTTGTCTATTTATTGGTGCCTGCAGCTATGGCATTTGGCTTTATTGCATCAGCTGTAAGGTTATCACATCATATTATTGAAGAATCAGAAAATACTGTAAGGAAGAAGTTTTATATTCCAACTTTTTTCATGATGATAATTTTATCATCAATTTTGGTGAGCCTGCAAACAAACATGACTCATATAATTTTAGTACTTATATCTATAATTATAGCAGCTATGCCAATTGTGTTAAAAGATAGCCAGAAGGTGAGCGCTGCAGCCATCATTTACCTCGTCATATTTGCGCTTATCGCTTGATGTACGCCATCATACCCAAAAAATCACCTGTAATAAATGGGAGCTTTAACCTTCAATGTCTGCTATTTTGTTATAAATAGCCTTCAGTTAATCAACCAGATAAATATGAAAATAACAGTGCGCCGGGGGCGGGATTTGAACCCACAAGGCCGAAACGGCCACAGGCTCTCCAGGCCTGCCCCATACCAGATTAGAGGACCCCGGCACGGCTTCTAAATGACTCGTAGAATTGCCCAGCTTTAATAACGTTTACGAAGACCAAAAGCAATGGATATATATGCTTTATCCTTGCCCCATAATATCCGCCCACTTCTTCAACATTTCTTGCAAACTCTTCGCTGCCTACCTTCATTATAAACAATTCATCTGTTCCCTGGCTTGTTTCAATGACAATCAGTCGCTCATGGCCCTCATTCCATCTGCTTAGCCATTTCATGACCATAAGGGATTCCTTAAAGTTTAACATGCCATTTGCAATTATTCTCTTAATTCTTCCATCATCTATCACCCTTTCCCTGCTTGCTAAAATTCTGTTTATTACATCTATGGTAGACTCAAGTTGTGTCATAGATGCACGCCATGCGACATCATAATCACTAAAGCTGGCTAATCCTGAAGCCAGTTTAAATGCAATCAGAGTGGATCCTGAAGCGATTAGAAGGTCTAACATTAGGGATAAATCCCTTATGTTCCATGTAAAAAATGATTCATCTACGTTGTTCTGGTAGTATACGTTGCGCTTAACCTGCCCTGACTCGCTATGGTTGTCAAGTACTATCGCCAACTGCCCAAGAAGGTCGTCATTAAGGTCCTTCAAAGTAAGGTACCGGTCCTCAGATTTTAGCGGTATTCCGTTATCATGGAGTATAGATTCTGAAGCTAAAAGATTGCCAGTTATGCCTCTAAAATATGGGTCAACTGAAACTGAGATTGCTTTGTGCAAAGGTAAAATATATCCAAACACTAAATCTACTTTCTTTTCACTTCCTAAAACTCCATTGGCTATTCCCTCTTCTAGCACAGCTTCATTAAGACCAGTTAATTCCCTAAAATCGCCTGAATCCATTAGGCGTGATATTGAACCTGTGATTGCTAGATAATGAGTGCTTGGTGACTTGAACTCTCTATTTCTGAGTAGGTGAGCAAGGGTAGATAGCGATGCATCATTGGCTTTAAACCCAAATTGCTCAGCAAAAATTTCGCCTTTGATGCCTAAATTTATCGCATTTTCTTCTGTACCTGCCTTTAATCCAATTCCAACCCTGATATCTGCAGAAAATTCAGATATATCAGTGTTTGTCGCTTCAATACTGGAGAATCTTACAGTGGGCCTAGTGCCGATTCTTTTAAGCAGGTCAAAGGCAATTGCGCTTGCAACTATTCCATCTACCGTTTCATCTGCATAAATAAGCGATGGGCCACGCTTTACCTGCGATTTAATACTATCTAATTTTTCATCCAGAAGATTAATTAGGGAACCAAAATCTGTGCTCATTCAAGTTGTGCTATTACTGACCTATATCTCCAGTCAGCAGGTAGAATTCCTTTGCTCTTGTAATATTTAGACAGCCGATGCACCTTGGCTTCAACTAGTTCAAGTGAATGCCGATTTTTTCTATCTGTTTTATGAACCTGTAAATGCCTGTTTAGCCTTTGAGCTTTTGTAAGAAGATTCATGAGATCTTCAGGCATAGCGTCCTGAACATTATTTTCCTTTAGCACATCAACTAGACTCTTTCCAGTTACATATTTGATGCCTGGTACCCCATATTTATCCCTTAGTTCTATGCCTATTGAACTTATGGGAACACCATCCTTTTTTAATTTAACCGCAAGGCTAGATACCTCTTCGGGAGAAATATTTAACCAGTTAATTGACCTCCCCAAAGGTGGCCTATTACTATGGGATTTACCCTTTCTTCTTGCATGTAATCTTGCCATAATACACTCATCCTTCCCTTTCCTATATTTATATATATCGTTTAACTCTGGTGAGGGACGCTATAACATTATTTGCCATTTATAATATATAGAGATGAACTTCTCGGTTTATATAAATAGTAAGGTGCACATAGACGATAGATCAATCATTACATCAGCAAATGAGCAATCCAAAAAAGGGATTGGAGGGCTTCGGAGAAGCAATGGAAATGCTCAGTCCTATGGTGCATGAAGCTGTCAGCGTAATCCAGATAGAGCGGGCCATCCTCTTTAGGATGGGGTCAAGCTTCTCCTGATCAATCAGCTTGGCCAAACAGGATGTTCTCTAATATGCTGGCAATGTTTACAATGACATAAGAAAGGAAATGCCTTTGACAGGGCAATGCTAACATGTTGACACTGATACAGCAAGGCTTGACAGGCACTGCATGACATGTTTGCGGGAATAATTCCAAATTCAATGTTAAATGGTTCCCAGAAGTGGGACACTATGAAAGAGTTTGTCACTAAATAAAATACCTTGAACAATATCATCAGAGGAGCAATTATGAGGCTTTGCTGCAGACAAGATGTTGGGCATTGCCCAGATGCGTGATGACAGAATTGCACCGGTTCATAATCCATTCAACTTTGATAGGCAACCATGCAAGAATAGCGTCCCATGCCTGCTTTGTTGCATATATCAAAAAATAGTTAATTTTTTGATGGTTTCGAAATTAAATCAACTGAAATATTTACTATAAATTGCAATTATTTCATTTCCTAATTTTTAAACAATCAAGCTTAACTTTTAATTTATGAAGCGCTGCATCTCACATCTGCTTTGTTGCATTAATTGTACCAGATGATCAATATTTGATATTACTATTTTAATTATTAACGCCACAAATTTACATTGACCCACCTTGGCAGATAGGGATGAGTATAATGAAAAGCTTGTCAACATTTGATATATTTGTTAATGCTGACCTCCTGATTAACCAAGCTGAGCAGCTGAAGAGGATGAATGAAGGAAAGAGGGGAAAGCCCTATGCCTACTCTGATGCACTGATGCTACTGGCCGTAAAGGAGTACTTTGGACTTCAGGCAGACCGAGGGCTAAGATGCTTGGTGGAATATGGGGAGCCAGTATACCATCCTATACCCAGATCTGCAGAAGGCAGAAGGGGCTGAAGGTTCCGCTTGGAATATGACAAGGATAATCCTGTTGACATAGCAGTTGACTCATCAGGCATCAAGATATTCAATAGGGGTGAATGGATCAGGCAGAAGTGAGGAGGGGATGGGTAAAGCTGCACATTTCATGTGATATAGC
>JARVJW010000082.1 GCA_029775955.1 Nitrososphaeria archaeon
CTTGTCAACCTGATTTATTTTCAGGAAATCGTTTCTGAAGTGAAAGCCAGGTTTAGGGACGGTATCATAATTTTTCTCTCTTCATGGCTGAACTTTATCCCCTGTGCTGGAATGGTTCACGCTACTAACTTTGCTTCCCTGTTCCTTGCATATTTCCTCAATATCTGGTTGGATATAATTGACTTCAGTCCAAACTGTTTCACGTCGGCTGAAGATATTGAACGATATGGCATATTCTGCTATTTTCCATGCAAGTTCAATCAAGAAATTACGGTTATACTTTACTTTATATGTTAATATTATGCCTTTTTCTGCTCCTCAATGTATTACAATTTCAATATAATTTTATATAAATATATCGCAATTTATGCTTTGTTGCATTAATTAAAAGTTGTGCTGATTATTTAAAAATTAGGATAAATTGCCGATTTAAAATAAATAATTCCTTTAATTTAAATTTGGAACTATTAACAAATTAACTATTTTTTGATATGCACAACAAAGCAGCAATTCATCCACATCGCAAGCTCAGTGGCTTTCTTGCTCAAATATTTTGTAACTGTTTCAGAAATGGCAATGATTGAACCCATCCCGCTTGCCGGTTTTTGCTTTTCTATGATCGTGTTTGCAATCCATTATTGCCGCAAGAATGCTCTTTCCTGTCATCGTGTGAGTACTCATGAAAGGCAACCTCATCAAATACTTCAACCTCCAATTTCCCCTTTCATTGAAGTTATATGGCCGTAAAATATATTGCAATTACATCTAGATGACAGTCAAAACTTTGAGGAATAATTAAATATATCTTAACTGCATGCGTTGCAATGGCTTCCAAAAACTACAAGTGGGTAGCACTTTCAAATACCACTATAGGTGTACTCATGGCATCAATAGATACTAGCATTGTAATAATATCTTTGCCTTATATTCTTAAAAGCGTTCTGGCGCACACACCAGGTGGTTCTGCGCCGTTAAATTCAGCTGCATATTCCATTGCAACTGCAAATTCATTTAGCTATGTCATGTGGGCGCTGCTTGGTTACATGCTCGTAACTGCCACGCTACTTCTGTTGTTTGGAAGGCTTGCAGACCTCAAGGGCAGGGTAAAGATATACAATCTCGGTTTTGGCATATTTACAGTTGGCTCCCTGCTTACAGGGTTGTCAGCAATCATAGTTCCCAACTCAATAATAACGGAGGGGATCCAAATTATAATATTCAGACTGTTGCAGGCAATAGGCGCTGCCATGCTGTGGTCGAATTCTGCAGCAATACTTACTGATGCTTTTCCCTCCAACCAGCGCGGGCTTGCTCTGGGAACAAACATGGTTGCCGGTGTTGGAGGTGGAATTCTGGGGTTAGTGCTTGGAGGAATCATAACATCCGTTACAAGCTGGAGATATATTTTCTTCATAAATGTCCCTATAGGAATATTTGGAACCATCTGGGCATATATGAAGCTGAAGGACATTTCACAAAGGCCTGTCCATGAATCAGTTGATATTCTTGGTGGCGTTCTTCTTTCAGGATCAATAGCAGTGCTTTTGCTTGGGGCAACATTTTATACAATGGGATTTATGGCTTCATCTGCAGAAAAGGCAGGGCTTTTTTACAGTGTATTTCATCCTTATATTTTCTATAGCGAACTTTCATTTATTGCTTTTCCATTTTTACTAGCGTTATTTATCGTGAACGAGCTTTACTGGACCAAATATCCGCTGATGAAGTTTTCACTATTCAGGAGGAGGATGTTCATAAGCGGCGTTACTGCATCCAGCCTTGTCGCAATAGGCAGAGGAGGAATAATGTTTTTGCTAGTATTCTACCTAGAGGGTGTAAAGGGCTTAAGCGCTTTTCATGCTGGCCTTGACCTAATACCCATGAGCCTTGGATTCCTGCTTGTAGGACCGATAAGTGGCATATTATCAGACAGGATAGGCTATAGAACGCTTACCCTGGCAGGCGTATTGTTGTCTGTGGTTGCAATATTTTTATTAAGTATGCTGCCGCAGGAGGCAAACGAGCTCCTGGTGACTGGAATACTGGCACTTGCAGGGGTTGGAGGCGGGTTGTTCGGGTCTCCAAATATAGCATCCATTATGGGATCAGTAGAACCAGAAGTAAGAGGGGTAGGTGCTGCCACAAATTCCACACTTATGAATATAGCCAGCATGCTAGCACTCACTATAGCATTTGTCTTCATAGGAACAACTGTCAGCATCTCCAGCTTCATAACGTTATTTATCGGAACCACCAAGGACCTTCCTGGCACATTAGTAAATAGCGTGGCATATCAAAGCCAGTGGATATCATTTATGAATGCATTTCACCACGTGTTTCTTTTATTCACAATAGCAGTGGTCATTGCAATAATACCCTCATTGTTAAGACCCAAGCATCTGACATCCTTCCACCCTTGAAAGGTTTCCGCTTCACAAAATGACAATTCGTAGACCTCCTTTTGAGTTCACTGTAGATCTCTACATGTGTGAATTCGAGTGTTCCTACTTTGATCATTCTTAATTTTAGGATGTTTATAGCAGCATTTAAATCCCTGTCCATTGAAAGGTCACATACATCACAATGTTCTTTCAGAGAGCTTCACGTTCCACATTTAGAGCACATCTTTGAATATAGCTCATAACGTCCTATTTCAATCAGTTCAGCATTTCTCCAAGAGAGTTTATATTCCAGCGTTTCCTTGAACTGATCACCCCTGATCAGATATGCTCTTTGCAAGATGGTGGTTTTGTTGCATCCCCTGAACATTTAAGCCTTCAATCACTGTGCCATAGTGCTTGGCTATCGCACATTATGGTTGAAATCCGTCCTTGCATCTCTGATCTGCTGATATATTTTCTGCACTCTTTCTGGTTTTTCTGCTTTTCGACAGCCTTCTCTGTTCCCTTTTCAACTTCTTTCGTGCTTCCTCATAGAATTCAGTAGCTATATCTTCAACCCACCTTAAGTTGTGATAAATGACTTTATGCCCATATCGATGCCCACTGTTCCAGTTCCCTTTGGTATTTCTTTCTTGATTTCATACTGGATTGATGCATAATAGCGGTCAACATCTTTCGTTATAATAATCTGTTTTATGTTTTCTGGAATTGGTGATTTATCCCTATATTTTATACCTCCCTGAAACTTTGGAATAACAAGCCTATTTTTATTGACATTGAATCTTGATGGCACGATAAAGTACTGATTGTCTTTCTTTGAACGGAATTTTGGGTAATCAGTGTTGATTTGAATGCAATATCGAGTTTCACAAGGGAATGTTGTAGGCTCTGTGAATTGACCCCATTTAGCCATGTTACATCCTTTAATGCCGTGAGCATCTTCATGGTATCAAAAACGGTCAGCCCCTTGTCATCCATGTGTTCTGCATATTTCTGACTTTGAGGAAATGGTTATACACCCAACGGAATATCCCAAAGTGCTTTTCCATAAAATCTTCCGCTGTTCATTGGGATACAATCACACTTTGAGAGCCTTAATCATTACTTACACAATATGTTAATTGTTTATAAACTTAGTGACCGCAATTCATTCCATGCCTGAAAGGCATGGGCTTGCTCAAATATTGGTAAGCGCAATATATTTAAAAAGACAGGGCAAACTTAAAAGTACTTTATAAAGTACCCAAAAACAGCATATACACGTCCACGTTGCCGTACTTCACAAACTAGGCGAACCGCCTTATGGCTGAAATGAAATCAAGGAACGTATGTGATGTGTAGTTTCGTTCCCTGAGTTCATTCGCTAATCTTTCTATGTCTGCCCTGCTTGCCCCAGTAAGGTGTATTGTGGTGGTACAAGCCTTCAAGTGAAATACGTATTTAGCTGTGCGCCAGTCGCTGACCCACCTTTACCTTCAGGTGTTCGGCAAATCGCTCCATGTTTCTCCTGTCATCCTCGGCTATGTTGGCCTTTCTGAGCAGCCATGGACAAGCTTTAGGGCCTTGGCATAATTCTGACATACTCTCAACCCTAAATGGTTCTAAGGTATCAACCCTTGAAGTTGCCTCTTTGGGGGTATCAGTACTCCCCTTGCATGCAATTGACTTCCCATTAAAGGTGGACGCAATGCTATATTGAATGAAGCATTGGCATCAGCGTGGTCAACGTATGCGCACGATGCGCAGACGAATTTCTTTCCTTCCCTTGTCCCTACGCTTCCGCACCAAGAGCATTCTTTGTGTTTCTCGGCTCAATGTAGACAAGTGGAATACCTCTCATTTTTGCCTTATGTTGAGGCTTTGATTATATATAAACATATCACAATTAATCCACATCGCAAGCTCAGTTTTCTTGCTAAAACATTTTGTAAATCATGCTGCCCAATGCCTCCTTATGTTAAATAAGGTGCTCCGGCCGGGATTTGAACCCGGGTCTTCGGCTCGAGAGGCCGATATACTTGACCAGTCTATACGACCGGAGCACCAAATTAGCTTCTTCTATGCATTAATTTAAAGGCATCGCATTTAACAACCTTTAGCAAGTTTAAATAATACTTAAGGGTATTGTCAGTTATTGAGGGTCAAGTTTGGCCTTTTAACTGAAAGGCAAATTCAAATATTAAAAATGAGAAGTGACGGCAAAGAATATTCCGAAATAGCAAAAGAACTTGGGACATCAGTTGAGAATGTATTTATAATTGAAAAAAGGGCTTTGAAAAATATAGAAGCTGCAAGAGATACACTTAGAGCTGCAAATCATGCAGGTATCATCGGAAGGATCAGAATTAATTCTGGTACAAAGCTGGTTGAAATACCGGCTTACATAATGTCTGAAGCTGACAGGATGAAAGTCAAGGTGATATCTAATTTTACTAAAATCTATGACGACATAAGGTATGGCATTCCTGGTGCCATAAAAGGGCAGGAACTTGTTAAAGCTATAACTGTATACATAATGCACGATGGAACGCTTTTCTTCCTTCCTGCAATGTCAGATGGTGAAGATGAAGTAAATTACAAAAACAGCTATCACAATGGCAAGCAGGAAGGTTAACAGCTTCCTGCTGTTACCAAAGGCAATCGGTATTGGCCCTATCATTATAACCCCTGCAAATTTTGTGTCTTCACTTCCCCCCATTTCCTTCAGCTTGACTAAGGTAGCCAGCACCAAAACAAGCATTCCTATAAAAATCAGCGATGCCCCAATTGCCTGCAGGTTAACCATAAAAAATCATTTATTTCCGGAAAAATAAAGCTTTTTACTGCTTTAGTCCCTTAAGCCCTGTTATGAATTCATTCATCCAAACTGGAAGGTCTGATGGCATCCTGGAGGTGACAAGGTTTCCATCCCTTATTACTGGCTCGTCCCTGTAGTTTCCACCTGCTGCAACTACGTCGTCCTTTATTCCCATCCATGAGGTGACAGTCCTCCCTTTTAGAAGATTGGCCGATATGAGCACTTGAGGGCCATGGCATATTGCTGCTACTGGTTTATTTTTATTAAAAAAGTCGCGTGTTAGTTCAATAGCATGGCTGTTAAGCCTTACTTTTTCAGGGCCTTTCCCTCCAGGTATGACAAGGATATCAAATTTCTCCGGGTCTACCTCATCAAATGAAAGGTCTGCATTTATGGTGTAACCGTGTTTAAGTGTAACAACCCCCTTCTTTGATGATGCTACGTGCACCTCCACTTTCTCTTCCTGAAGCCTGTAGTAAGGATACAAAACTTCAAGGTCTTCGCCCTCATTTTCAGTAATAATCAATGCTTTCATATCAACCTTTTTACTGCGCCTGCTTAAAAATATAACAGTGGAATTTTTGATTTGTTTCTGAAAAAATTGCTAAGAGTAGCTAAACTGTATCATTTGGTTTCAAAAAAACTGTATCATGAGTGTTTCACCAAACTGTTAAATCAAATTAATCAAATAGCATTTTGGTGATAGAAATGGCTCAAAATGGATACCCCAAAACTGCATATACGTTATCTGTCATAGCAGGCGCTTTGATGATAGCAAGTAGCGTAATTGTAATGGCAGTCTCCTTAATCTTCTACTCAACGCCGCCTGAAAGATATTATTATGGCCCAATGATGTTTGGTTATTACGGTGGCCCATTTTTCATGTTTGGACTGATGGCAATATTTGGGTTAATATCAGGAGTTATAGTGCTAGTTTCAGGATTAATGCTCAGGAAATCAGCTGATTATACAGTATGGGGAATATTAATAGTAGTCTTCTCAATATTCAGCTTCTTCGGCATGGGCGGGTTCATTGTAGGTGCTGTACTGGGGATAATTGGCGGCGCCCTAGCACTTTCCTGGCAGTCTAGCTGAAATTTAAAGATTTATTTTTTTTTTAGTTTTTGAGAGTTTAACCAAGTTTGTGTTTCCAGCCACTTCCGTTATCACTATACCCCTTTCCGCCAGCCTCGCTATCACTCGGTGCGTCTTGAGCCTGGTAAAGCCACTTTCCTTTGAAATATATTTCTGCAGGTATGCGCCATCATGCTTAAGTAAAATTTCAACAACCTTCCTCTCATCAGGCAGTAAAAATCCAGTTAAATCTGAAACTTCTATATAATTTTCATTTCCAGGCAACTTCTTATTTATAATTTCTGGCATTACCAAGAAATAAATAACACCAACCGTGCTGGCTAGGGTTGCACTAAAGAAAAGGATAAGGGAAAGTGGGACGAAAAATGGGATTCCTGACGGCGCATGCCCCCCCAACAACTCCTCTATTAGAGCTGAAATGTCCTGCCCGTTTTCGCTTATTACAGCCAGGGCAAGTATCAAAAGGCTTAGGCCTACAGAAGCTGTAACCAACATGAAAAAAAATATCTTGATCTTGTTCAATAGTGTACTTCAGAAATATTAGTTCTTTTTAACTTTTTTATTAATACCGTTTCAGGTTAAATCAGTTAAATTCTTTCCTCTCAAACAGGACCAGCCCCAGGATAACGGTCACCGCAAAGTACGCTACTAGGATTGCGATCCCTTCTGGAACGGTAACTGCATATGATGTTACAACTACATGCCCAAAGTGCGTTGTTAAAATATGAGAAGGGTATGGAACTGTCAGTATGTTTCCTATTATGCCTGCACCATAAGTTATCAGGAACCACGGCTCAACATGGACAAACGCATCTATTAGCTCCTGGATGAGTGAGAAGGCAAAAAGCATAAGCACAACTGTTGTGAGTATTGCTACAGAGCTGCTCTTGAACAGTGAACTGAAAAAAAACGTGAGACCAAGAACGGAAATCAAATATAGCAAAGTAAATAAAAATGATTCCAGGAACTGGTATGGCAAGTTCAGGCCAAAATAGTAAAAGTTATTTAACACAGTTATGCCTAAAAAGACTATTAACACTATGAATGATGCTACAAATGCCGCCAGCCACTTGCCTGCATAAATGCTTGACCTCCTTATTGGGTTACCAACAATGAAGTAACCTGTCTTATTCTGGAACTCCCCTGATATCGCATCGCCACCAAAGAATATGCCGGAAAGTATCACAATATAAGTAGCTGATATGCCCCACCAGCTGGAATAGAAATCAATTGACGATGCGAGAAATCCAGACGGACGATAATGGCCCACTAGTAATGTCAGTAGCGCACCCACAATTATACCTATGCCCAGCATTATGATAAACCTTCTTGACCTGACATAATTTAAAAGCTCGAACTTGGTCACAGTAAAAGCCTGTCTTATACTTGAAGGAACACGATTTGGCATTTTGAACCACCTAGAGTGTCTCCTTTATCATGTTCAGGTAAGTGCTTTCCAGCGCTGATGAGGAAGGCTTAAAGCTTATCACACCTATCTTCATGTTTGCAAGTTCATAAAACAGCGCTTCCTGCACCTTTATATCTCCCAGTATTTCCATGCGGAGGTTTGTCTCATCTATTTTTGATGTGGCTTTTACATTTTCAAGCTTTCCTATTTTTTCCATTATGTTTTCATCAATTGCCCTTGAAAATCCAACCTCTATAATATTTGACCCGTTTTCTGAAAATTTCTGGATTACATTTAATATTGAGTCATAAACCAGAAGTTTGCCGTGATCTATCATTGCTACTTCGTCACAAACATCTGTGACCTCATTTAGCAGGTGAGAACTCATGAAAATTAGCCTGTTTTTACGTTTTAGCGACTTTACAATTTCCCTGACTTCGCTCATCCCCCTCGGGTCAAGTCCCGTAGTTGGCTCATCCAGCATGATTATGCTAGGATCACTGATCAAAACTGATGCTATATTAACCCTCTGCTTCATACCTTTTGAAAACTTCCCAACCTTTTTATCTTTCCATTCAAGCATTTTAACCTCATTGAGCGATTCCTCAATTCTTATGTTTCGTTCATTTGATGACACGCCCCTAATTTCAGCTATCATTGATAGTGCTTCTGCTGGAGTCAGTGATGGATAAATTTCTGGCGTTTCTATAAGCGCAGTGCATGACGAAAGTGCGTCTCTCTTATTTTCATGCACATCAATGCCATTGATCAGTGCATGACCCGCTGAGGGCCTTATCATATCAGTAAAAAGTTTTAGCGTTGTAGTTTTTCCGGCACCATTAGGACCAAGAAAGCCTACACACTTTGCCCCTTCAAACTTTAGGTTCAGGCCAGAAAGTGCAACAAATGAACCGTACTTTTTAGTCAGATTTACGGCTTCAATAGATTGTTGCATATTTTTCATCTCCGTTTTTATCACGTTCTCTAGTCATTCTTTGTGCATTTAACTGTTTGGTGAAACACTTATGATACAATTTTTATGTTACAAACTAAAATTACTGTATCTAATGGAAATTGAATATCTTTATTATATGTAATAAAAATGCTATAATTGTTGATTACAAAACCAATTAATTAGTTCATATCAAATGCATTATGTCAACTACTAACCCCTTTTTTGCTGACCTCCCAGTGGGCATGGGTTCACCGAGCTAACGATTGGCTGGTTGACAGCAGCACTCAAATTTACCTTCAATGTTCCCTGAGGATTTAACTGAAAGCCACAGTTCAGGCAATGAAAAGACCCTTTCTGTTTTTCTTATTTGTATAACCACATTTTGAGCATTTCTGCGATTTAGGGTCCACAAACAACATAGATTTGCCCAGGCCTTGTATTTAATGAATTGCTTGAGTAGACCGAGCTTGAACCTCCTTCCATGTTTTTCATCTTCTTTGGATCAAGACGTCAAAGGGCAGATTTCGATATTACACGGTTAAGCACGAACCGTCTTTGCGGTGAGCAGAACGAGTGCCCACGTGCTGTAATCTCTTTCTGTCGTATTGATGCCTTTACCCCTAGCTTTAAATTGAAGAACCTTGACAGAACAGCTTTATGTTCCTATCTGTCCCCACAACTTTTACGTCTTTTTTCCTGCTATTTGAACCACTAAGGACATTTTCCTTCCATAGTGAGCTGTGCATTAGTGCATTGGCCCTTATTTGTCAATCAATGGCGAATTGGCAACTGGAAAGGTTTACAGTTATTAAAGAAACTGTAAGTCAGGGTAGAACTTTTGTATATGAAGACCTGTAGATTGGCTTGTTTTGTCTGCTCCAGATGCTGCATATTCGTCTGCACCAGAGCAGACAGAAGTGTGAGGATCGCTTACCTGTTTGTATGTTCAACCTGTTATATGTCTTCTTTTCAAAGAACCATCTGGCAAGCTGTCCTTAATTGTTTTCCTGTCTCTGAAGCTTAATGGTCCTGAATATTGTATTGTTGTTTATTAATATGTTCGCTTTTATCCATAAATGGCGTGCGTTTTCCCGCTCACTGTTGATAAATAAATAATTTTTTACGAAAAAATAATTTTAGATGGATTTAAACTGGTCGACATTGAAACCAATATCATAGAAATAGCGTTTTTTTCCATTATTATCAATCACAGTCCTGATGCGGTCAGATTTTCGCAGAACTCGGGCCTCATCTTCCGAAATGTAAAACTTTTCCTCAATCATTTTTCATCGCATTATAATTTTAAAATCGGGTTAAAATTTAGTGAAGTCTAGATTTTTGGATGTAATTAAAAGGTTTTTTTGGCGAACCATTATAAATTGTTCGGCAATCGCTTTATAGCTCACAAAAAAATTTATCTAATAAAAATAGCTTGTAGCTCAACTTGACACTTATGTCAACTATTTTTGTCTTGATTTATAGTGTTTATCATCAAGTGTTGTCATGCCCATTGATATGTCCTGGCACGACTATAACGAAGCATTAGTGGAAAGGGAAAGCATGATCCTAGACTTCTCCTTCCTGGACTCCTGGAGGGAGGAGCTGCGAGAGATGAACGGCAGCAACAAGGGAGGTTCGTGTACCCGGATTCGTACATCGAATTCCTGTCGTACCTCAAGGCTGGCCTTGACATACAGGACCGTACAGGGGATTACCAGGTCGCTCTCCGAATACTTTAAACCCATGCAGGAGGTACACTTTACTCAAATAAGGATGCTTTCCATGGTGAGGAAAAGGAAGTTAGGGCCGATCACGGCTACAAATGACAAGGAGGGGCCATAGTTGTGGACTCGGCATATCCACCACAAAGAAGGGCCCCTGTATAGAGCAGATGTGGAGGAGGGAAAGGAGGAAGTTCATCAAGCTGCACATAATGGCCGATAGGAAGGGCAAGGTGGTCGGGTTCAGGGTCACCTCTTAAAGGACCGGCGACACCAAGTTCGTGCCCCTCGTAAAGGAAGCGGTCAGGAAGAAGGGGAACGTAACGAAGGCCTAAGCCGCCTACGACTCAAAGAAGGAGCGGCTGGGCATAGAGCCGGCCATAAACCTGAGGGAGAACGCTGTAACCAACTCTGAGGGGTCCTATGCTAGGAAGCGGGAGGTCTTTAATAGGCTAGGACGTGAGGGATGGAAGCGGGCTAAGGAGTACGGTTGGTGGAGATATTCTTTGCATTTAAGAGGGTGACAGCGTAAGCTCTAGACGATTTCAGAAGGCTGAGCTGTCGCTAAAGGTGTTACTGTACAGCAAGTTTCAGTCCATGTAGGGAAGGAAGGAACTC
>JARVJW010000099.1 GCA_029775955.1 Nitrososphaeria archaeon
ACGCTCCAGCCCGGGCATTACGCTTACGTCCCAATAAACACTGAGAACAAGCACTTCCTGGAATACAGCAAGGGCAAAGCTTAGAGCCTTGTTGACTGACAATTTTGTGTGTTAACCATATCGGAAAAGACCCTAGTTTCGTGGCGCAGGACTTCACGATAGATTCCACGTTTGCGACGGTGAATGCTAGTAGGCCTGCGCTGAAAGGAACTGACACACAGAGCATATCTGACATAGCGCACATACAGAACGACTTCTCCAGGAGGAGGAAGAGCCTGCAGAAGCACATACACAAAAGAAGTACAGGAAACTGCGCCAGGCCAGAGGTAGGCAGAAGAACCGCGTCAATGATTTGCAAAAGCTACGGAGATGGTAAAGGAAAACCCAGGCTCATCGTTTGTCTTTGAAGACTTGAACGAAATAAATGGAAGCAACAGGAAGTTCAGGGAAAAGTTGAACAAATGAAAGGCTTTACCAGAAGATGATTGAATACAAGTCCTCATTCAAGACCGTTTACGTGAACCCAAGAGGAACTTCGAAGTGTCCTGTCTGTGGTGATAAGCTGAGGGATATCGAAATGCGAAACCTGTGGCGTGGACTACGACAGGGATAGGCTGGCCTCACTTGCCATAACCCTGCGTGGCTTGCGCCTCTGCGGCTACCCGTTTACCGTGAGTGCGGATGCCTCTTGGCCTTCTTTGAAGGATGAATACCTGTACACCGGCCATGAGCCTAAAGTGGCCGGAGCGGGCTTGACTGAGAAGGTCAACGCTCCGAATGATGGTTATAAGAAATTATAACCTTTCAGAAACGGGACAAACCAAAGGTCTTGCAAGTACAACCACCCCTCAGGAGCTCAGTTAACTACCCCGCCCTTGCGGACGGGGCCACGCCCGCTTGTTTGGAGCTTCAACGGCAATGCTTGCTTTCACATGTGGAATACGCTTTATGTATTCGAGCATGCTAGAGGCATAACCCTCTGCGAGCGTCTCGCCTAGGTTCCCTAGGCAAAGCCCTTCTTGCTTATTTGCAGCACCTACATCCCTATCAAATATTGGATGGCGTGAAGGGCATACTGCCATTCTATCCGATAGGTTCAGATGCTGCACTGTGCCACAATTCATGCATAAGCCAGTTGTTCTTATGAACCTGCCTACTTCCAAAGGAGTGCTTGCCTTTAGGCAATTGCAAAATCCTCCTATGGAAGTTTGGTATATCTTCCTTCCGTAAAACCTTGACCAACTCTTATCTTTTTGGTAAGCAACATACTCATAATTTGACGTTACATAATGCGCAAGTTTGTTGTTTATGTCTTCTGATTGTTATGATGCAGAAATTCGCTTTTTATCTTTTGTAATAACTTTGTGCCTCTTTTTGACCTTTTGTCATATTGGGATCTTGCTTTATAAAGCTTCTTTATCCTTTCGGGCATTGGTATATTGCACCTTAATTCCATTTGAGAATCTGGTTCTTTATGCCCAGGTCAATGCCTATTGCTCTGCCGTTATGCACTCTTTCCTCTTTTGGCAAGTATGCAACGACATGCATAATCACCGTTCCTCTCTATAAAGTAGCAAACTCTGCGTTGCATGGCATTTGATCTATCCCGATTTGAAATCACCCAAGCCCTGTGCTGTTTTATCCTTTATTTTATAGGTTATGCCGTATTGCATTAGGGGTATTGAATGCAGCGCCTTCCTGTACCTTATCTTTCCAGTTTTCTTTCCCTTTGCTTTCAATAAGGCTTTTGAGGTTGCTCTGCAGCCTTTTTATCAGGTATTGTTTCATCTGTGATGACAATACAATCAGCTCCCTTTCTTCGAATTTATCGCCAACCTTTACCTTTTTGTCTTTATAAGAAACAGAATCTGTTATGCCTTTTGATATTATGTAAACCACTTCCCTTCAAGAAAGAGCCTTTGAAGTGAGTCGAATCTTTGATATTTTGCTTTTATCGAATTTTATTTCATATACTTTTGCAGTCTGACCTTTCCGCTTGTCTCCCTGCCTTTCTCCCGTATCCTGCTGTTCCTTTCCGCACTAACCATATTATTTACCTTGATTTTCAACATGCTTTTTTAACACATCAAGTGTTACTTGTCCTATTATAGCTGTATGATTATAAATACTTTTGCTCGCTTTCATCCAAGGGGACTTCCCGCTCGCTGAGTTAAAAACCCAGCAAAGGTCAGCGTTAGGAATTTGAATGAATATACGGTTTCAATTGTGGAGCAAGAAGCTCCGTCCGCAAGGGCAGGTAGTTCATTTTTTAGCAGCTATGCCCATTGAACAAAAAAGTGTTATCAACAAATAAAAAGTGTTATCTACAAATAAAAAATCTAGTTTTGTTTTTTTGCATAATCAGTTAACAGTCCATTCGTCATGTGGCTTATTGCAGTTATTGTAATGTATGATAGTACGAAAACTGTTATCAAGACAACCACTATGCCGAAAATTTCTATACCAAGTTGATGCAGTGCGAGCATTCCCCCTCCAAAAAGTAACCCATTTGGAAGCGTGGGATTGCCTGATGCAGCTGCATAAGCGTTTTCTGAGAAAAACGCTATCATCATTACACCAAAGATTCCGCCTAGAAAGTGGCCTGGGAGAAGCCCCACAGGGTCTGTGAACCATTTGAACCTTGAGAAGTATTTTTCTCCTGCAATAAAAATGGGGCCTGCCAGGAGGCCAAGCAATATTGCGCTGCCTGGATCAACAAACCCAGCAAGTGGTGTTATTACAATCAAACCCATAAGGATTCCATTTACAGCATAGAGCAGTCCGGGGTTTTCCTTTGAAGTCAGATATTTAACACCCATAGTTGATAACATTGCAGCGCCTGCCGCAAGAAAAGTTGCAACCGCAATCATTATCACATCACTGTTAAATGCCAGTGCGCTGCCAGGGTTGAATCCAAACCACCCGATTATGAGAAACAGTATAGCTAGAACCAGCCACCTCTCATTAAGGTTGATCTGCTCTTGCATACTGATTTTTAGTCCAGACTTGCGTTCTTCCTGCCATATTCTGATCAGTATTGCTATGCCCACCGCTCCAGCTGAAGCATGAACTACAAGTCCTCCCGCGAAATCCCTCATTCCCAAGAGGTAAAGCCATCCAGTTGGATTCCATATCCATGCTGCAGGAAGAGTCCATATGATCACAAAATAAATTATTGAAAACAGAAAAAATGAAGACAGTTTCACCTTTCTTAGGATAATTACTCCAACTAATGCCAGGGTAACTGACGCAAACGCGGTTTCAAATAAAAAGTAAGTAGTAGTAGAAAGACCAGTTCCAAAGTACTGTGGCATCATTGACCACCAAATGGTATTTATAAAATTAACGGAGTTTGCTGATTTTGAAAAAGATCCAAGTAAAAGCCCCTGTACATAGAACGGGTTCCCTATTACCCCATCAATTGTTGGCGCAAAGGCTATATTAAAGCCAATTATCGCCATCATAACTAGTGCAGTGCCCATAATTAGCATAGTTTTCAAAAGACTCCTGTTCATCCTTTCCCCAAGTTCACCAACCTCAAGCATGCCAACAGATATAGTCATTGTAAATACTAGAAGTGCAGCTATTGCCACCCATAGATTGTTAATCAAGAACTGCATGTTTGCCATTAACTGAGGGCTCGAACAAGTTACTTTTTAACTCTTTTGCTAATCCGGATGTTGGACGATTCTTGCATGATTGCCTATCAAAGTTGAATAGATTGTGAACCGGTGCATAGTTTTCAATTCTGCCATCACGCCTCTGGGCAAACCAGCATCTTCTGCAGCAAAGCATCAGAATTGCTCCTCTAATGATATTATTCAAGGTATTTTATTTAGCTACAAACTCTTTCATAGTGTCCTACCACTTCTAGGAACCATTTAACATTGAATTTGGGATTACGTGCACCTTCCCGCCAAACATGTCAACATCCATGTGAGATAGCCATTGCCCTGTCAAAGGCATTACTTTCTGACTTCCTAATGAGATATACATACTTCAGGTCCATTATGGCTAACATGTAAGCAAAGAGCTGCTTTTTCCTTATTGACATTTGTCAAGTCCTTAAGCTTCTGGGTGTATAGATAGTTGATGGTCAGGGAGTAGCCTGTGCCGCCATGTATTAGATGCTGTGATTCCTTTCTTAATTAACAGCAGGACATGCAGGTTGTGAATAGCTATCATTACATCAGAGTATAACTTATCAATTGTATTTAAGAAAACTTTACATGCAGCATTGCCAGCATGTTAGATAACATCCTGTTTTGCCAAACTGATTGATCAGGAGAAGCTTGACCCCATCCTAAAGAGGATGCCTGCTCTATCTGGATTACGCTGACAGCTACATGCACCATAGGACTGAGCATTTCCATTGCTTCTCCGAAGTCCTCCAATCCTTTTTTGGATTGCTCATTTGCTGATATAATCATTGATCTATCGTCTCTGTGCAGCCTGCTATTTATATAAACCGAGAAGTTCGTCTCTATATATTATAAATGACAAATAACGTTATGTTTTTTTGTTATGGAAAATAATGTTAGAATAGCGTCCCACACCCCAGACTAACCAAAAAGTTTAATTTTTGAATTTTTCATATTATTTAAGTGAATGTATCAGTAGTTGTTGGCCTGCAGTGGGGCGATGAAGGCAAGGGAAAAATTATCGATTATATGTCTGAAGATTATGAAGCGGCTGTTAGATTCAACGGGGGCTCTAACGCTGGGCACACAGTAACTGTAAATGGCAAAAGGGTAGTGTTTCATTTGATACCATCTGCAGCCCTCAGGGGCAAGAAGCTTTACATAGGGCCTGGTGTGACCATCGACCCAGTGCAGCTGATCAAGGAATATAATGAGCTTGGAAATGTTCAGCTAAAGGTTGACCCAAGGGCCACAGTAGTTACTCCCTTTGACATATGGCTTGACAGAAAGCTTGAGGAGATGAGGGGGTCCGCAATAGGCACAACTGGGAGGGGGATAGGGACTTCCTTTGCTGGAAGAATGTTTAGGTTCTCCCCTAGGGTGTGTGATATAGCAAGTGGGATCGTTCCCGACTATGGCCCGATGTTCACGGCATTTAACTACAACCCAAGCGAAATGAAAAAATGGGAGGAGGACAGCACACTGTACCTCAGGGAGCACATGGCAGATGTACCATGGGAACTCATGCAAATATATGAAAAAGGAGGCAAAATTTTGTTTGAATCAGCCCAGGGGACCCTCCTTGACCCGCTTTATGGTACATATCCCTATGTAACATCATCTAACACCATTGCCCCTTATGTTTCAATTGGCGCTGGCTTCCCCTTTAACAGAGTTGATGATATAATAGGAGTAATGAAAGCATACCAGACAAGGGTTGGGTCAGGGCCCTTTCCCACAGAGCTCAGTGGCTCACTTGCGGACCTAATAAGACAGAATGGTGCTGAATTTGGGTCCACCACAGGAAGGCCAAGAAGGGTGGGGTGGCTTGACCTCGTATCTGTAAAATATGCCACAAGATTGAACCAAGTGAACAGGATAGTTGTGACCAAGCTTGATGCCCTTTCTGGATTGGAAAACCTTAGAGTTGCAACGAGGTACAACTATCAAGGGAAGTCCAGCTCCGATTTTACCAGATCCCTTTACGACAAGCCAGAACCGGAATACGTTGAACTGGACCCGATACCGGATGCAGACTGGGCAAGCATATCAAAGCGCGGCTATGATTCATTGCCAGCACAGGCAAAGAGGCTGGTTGAGTTGGTTGAGCAAGAATTGAAGGTTGATGTGTGGTTGGTCTCAGTGGGCCAAGAAAGGGGTATGACCGTCGTTGCATGACGACAGCATATCAACAGTTGATGGGAGGTACTACTATGAGCTGCAGGATATCAGGGATAAACTTACAGAAAAGGAGTTCTTCAGGGAAAGGATATATGTGGAACTCAAATACCTACAACAGCTGATTGATGCGGGGCTCTTAAAAGTTTCACCAGTTAGTGCAGAAGAGTTCATGAAAAAGGTTGACGAGAATTGGTATAACAGGGTAAAATATCTGGAAGATGAGGTCAAGCATGATGTCAAGGCCACTGAGCTATATGTGAGGGAGCTCCTTGATAAGAACGGAAGGAACGACGTTGCTCCTTATGTACATATTGGGCTTACAAGCGAAGACGTTAACAGCAATGCGCTCGGGGCCATGTACTTGAATGCGCTGAAGCAAACAATGAAAGTTTACAGTGAGCTTGTATTGAAGCTCATTGAGGTTGCAAGGGCTCAAGCTTCAACTGTAATGATTGCAAGAACCCATGGTGTGCCTGCTGTTCCCACTACCTTTGGAAAAGAGATGGCTTCATATGCCATTAGGTTGTCGCAATCCATGAAAGGCGCGTGTACGAACAGGCCCTACGGGAAACTGAGCGGAGCCGTGGGCTCTTACAATGCAATGCACCTACTCAACCCAGATTTTGATTGGATTTCATTTGCCAAGAATTTTGTTGAAAGCTTGGGCCTTAGGTTCATCCCTGTAACAAAGCAGACTGCGCCGATTGAAGGGCTTTCAGATTCGCTGCACTATATAGTGCAAGTCAACTACATAATGCAGGAACTTTCAAGGGACCTGTGGATGTACAACATGCTGGGCCTGGTCAGGTTTGAAAGAACGGGGGTGAGCAGTTCAACAATGCCCCACAAGGTTAACCCAGTTGACCTGGAGGATTCAGAGGGTCAAGCTAAAGTGTCAAATTCCCTTTTGCTACTCATTGCGTATGATACCATACCTACAAGGATGGAGAGGGACCTGTCTGATTCAACCGTCAGAAGGAATCTCTGGCAGGGGCTTGCACATTCGTTCATTTCTGCTAGAAGGCTGTTAAACTCGTTAAATTATATGATTGTTAATGGCGATGCCATGAGAGAAGAAGCTATGGCTCACCCCGAGGTGCTGTCTGAAGCCGTGCAAGTCTCTATCAGGGCCCAGGGAAACGAAAAGGGTTATGAGGAGGTAATGCAAAAACTGAAAAATCTGGATAAAATGAAGGGATTGGTTGCTGGGGAACTTGGGAACAGGCTGAAGTCACTTACCCCCCTCGATTACTCTGGACTTTCGGAGAAGCAGGCATTGCTTGCTGCAGATACTGTCGTTAAAATTATTGATGACCTAGAATGCCAGCAAATAACTTAGTTTATCTCAAACCAAGCTTTGAGGAGCTCAGGAACCTGACATTTGACCTGTACATTAAGGTGATAAAGAGTGGCTGGAAGCAGGACGTGAACCTGGGTGTGGGAAGGGGAGGCCTTTTCGTGCTGAGGATCATGCAAGACTATTACATAGCGTCGGGGGTAAAGCTTCCGTATTCCGTTGTTGTTGCAGAAAGGTACACGGGGTTGAACAACGCGGAGGGGCTTGCAGTTAAGGGTATTGATGAGAGCCTTATAAATAACAGGAAGGTGCTTGTGGTTGATGACGTAGCTGACCAGGGTTACACGCTTTTGGGAGTTGTGAGGGAAGTATTAAAAAAGGGGGCTCAGGAGGTCAGGACAGCAACTGTGCACATGAAAAGGAGTTCAACATATCAACCTGACTTCTACGTAAGCGTTACTGATGCATGGATCATTTACCCTTGGGAGCTTTACGAAACTATCAGACAAATTATTGAAAAGATGATAAACGATGATCCTAAAAGCATATACTGGGAACTCATAGCAAAGGCAAACGTGCTGCCGGAGGAGGTTAGAAAACTGAACGTGCTGGCATCAACATCTGGGCTTCCTCCGAATGTTAGGCTGAAGATTAACGAGGTTGCAGCCTATGCCGAACCATAGTATTCTGCACGGATTTTAGCAAGAGTTATGTGTCAACTACTAACCCCTAAAGGAGTTAGCTTGTTGCTGGCCTTCCCGTAGGCATAAATTTACAGAGCCGCAACGATTGGCTGGTTGACAGCAGCACTCAGATTTACCTTCAATGTTCCCTGAGGCATTTAATCAAAAGCCACAGTTCAGGCAATTAAAAGACCTTTTCTGTTATCAATGTAACTACATTTTGAGCATTTCTGCGATATAGGGTCCACAAACAACACCTTTTTGCCAATTGCCTTATATTTAATGAATTGCTTGAGGAGACCGAGCTTGAACCTCCTTCCCTGTTTTTCATCTTATTTGGCTCAAGACGTCAAATGGCAGGTTTTGAAATTACATGGTTAAGCGCAAACCGTCTTTGTGGTGAGCAGAACGAGTGCCCACGTGCAGTAATCTCTTTCTGTCGTATTGATATATTTATCCCTCGCTTTGAATTGAAGAACTTTGACGGAACAGCTACACCTATCTATCCCACAAATTTTACCCCTTTTCTATTTGAACCAGTAAGGACATTTTCCTTTCATTTATGGTGAGCTGTGCATTAGTGCATTGGCACTTATATTTTCCAATCAATGGAGAATTGGCAACTGAATAGGTTAACCTTTACAGTTGTTAAGGAGACTGTAAGTCAGGGTAGAACGTTCTCATATATATGAAGACCTGCGGATTGGCTTGTTTTGTCTGCTTCAATGCTTATGCCGTATCTCTAGCGCCTGCACTAGACTAGATGGAAGTGTGGGGGATCGCTTACTGTTTGTATATGCCAGCTTGTTATGTGTCTTCTTTTCAAAGACCCACTTGTCATGCTTTCCTAAATTGCATTCCGTTTGTAGGAGAGATTGATCATAGAGAAGCTTAATGGTCCTGAACATTATATTGTAGTTTATTAATATTTATGTTAACTTTCATCCATAAATAGTGTGGGTTTTCCCGCTAACTGTTAATAAAAAATATGCCAATAATATTCCATATGGCAAATAATCCTTTTTTCAAGAAATATGCTGCGGGTTATGCAAATAGCAGATCCCATGCCTGAGGGGGGGCAGACATTTCTTTGCCCATATCCACAATACCGTTTCTGAAAGGTTATAATTTCTTATAACCCTCATTCGGAGCGTTGACCTTCTCAGTCAAGCCCGCTCCGGCCACTTTAGGCTCATGGCCGGTGTACAGGTATTCATCCTTCAAAGAAGGCCAAGAGGCATCTGCACTCACGGGTAGCCGCAGAGGCGCAAGCCACGCAGGGTTATGGCAAGTGAGGCCAGCCTATCCCTGTCGTAGTCCACGCCACAGGTTTCGCATTTCGATATCCCTCAGCTTATCACCACAGACAGGACACTTCGAAGTTCCTCTTGGGTTCACGTAAACGGTCTTGAATGAGGACTTGTATTCAATCATCTTCTGGTAAAGCCTTTCATTTGTTCAACTTTTCCCTGAACTTCCTGTTGCTTCCATTTATTTCGTTCAAGTCTTCAAAGACAAACGATGAGCCTGGGTTTTCCTTTACCATCTCCGTAGCTTTTGCAAATCATTGACGCGGTTCTTCTGCCTACCTCTGGCCTGGCGCAGTTTCCTGTACTTCTTTTGTGTATGTGCTTCTGCAGGCTCTTCCTCCTCCTGGAGAAGTCGTTCTGTATGTGCGCTATGTCAGAACTGCTCTGTATGTCAGTTCCTTTCAGCGCAGGCCTACTAGCATTCACCGTCGCAAACGTGGAATCTATCGTGAAGTCCTGCGCCACGAAGCTAGGGTCCTTTCCTTTTCCGATATGGTGAAGTTATGCATACAAAATTGTCAGTCAGCAAGAGCTCTGAAGCTTTGCCCTTGCTGTATGCCAGGAAGTGTTTGTTCTCAGTGTTTATTGGAACGTAAGCGTAATGTCCGGGCTGGAGCGTTACCCTTACTCTATCGCCTTCAACCTTGAACAGCTCGCCGTCAATCCTCATTTCAAACTTCTTCACAACAGGTATCCTCAGCTCGCCATGATGGTTCTCCTTATATTATCAGGCAACGGTAGAAACGGGGTTGAGGTGGTGAATCGCATAATCGTAGTTTGACACAAACCACGGCTTGACTTCAATGTAATTGGCGAAGGTATCCTATTGTAATCGCGTATAGCCATTTCATAGGCGACTTCTAGGGCGCGCCTTATCGCGCTCTGCATGTCCGTGAGGTACTTCATTACTTCCTCTTGTGGCTCATAGTGTCTGACAATTGGCCTCTTATCCCCCCTGGATTTCCATGGATGGCTCATGGCTTTATCACCTTCAGTATTTCCTTTGCCTTATGCGACCGAAATCCGTAAAGCCTCGCTGAAAAGGAAGTTATGATGGAAATCAAATCCCTTGTAAGCTCTTCCTGGGCCGACAGTATTTCCTCACCATCCACCTCAATGATCTCCGTCCCGTGATTTTTGCATATAGTTTCAACCAGGTCGTAGCCGAACCTTGCGAGCCTGTGCGTTATATATATCCTTGACACCTTGTTTTCCTCTACAAGTTTCATGACCTCGGTGAAGCCGTTCCTCGTTGAAAATCTCATTCCGCTCCTGACATCGGAGAACACCCTTGCCCCCCTTGCCACAGCTATAAGCCTTTCAATCTGCGCCCCTAAATCGTTCTTCTGATCCCTTGTTAAAACCCTTACATATATCACTTCAAATTTGTCGTCCTTTTTTCCCATTATCCTGTTTATTTCACTTTCAGGTATCCTTCTGTACCTGTTGGAAAGCCTTATACATTTTATCTTGCCCTGTTTGTCCCAAATCCTTAACGTGGTCAGGTGTAGTATGTCCTCGCTTATTGTATAAAGCTTTTACATAATAATATGTATATTATAACCCCTTATGAAGATGATCGTAGCTGTTTAGACCCCGACGGTAGGGAAATTTGCATGGATGTGGCCACGGGCACTGGCTTCACTGCTGCTGCGTTGTCAAAGTGCA
>JARVJW010000174.1 GCA_029775955.1 Nitrososphaeria archaeon
CTTTTTGAGCCCTTTTTCCTCCTTGCAATTATCCTTTGCCAACGGGCGATCTTCTTCCTTCCATCTCGCATGAACTTCGGTTTCTGTATCTTTGTTCCGTCTGAGAGCGCAATGAAAGAATTTAGCCCCAAGTCTATTCCTACTGGGTTTGAGTTCTCCACTTCTGGGCGTTTGATCTCATTGGTGGTGGTGACGAAAATCGCATAATAACTTCTTCCTTTATCGCAAGCGTCTTGACCGTGCCCTCTATCTTCCTATGCAATTTTATTGGCATCGTCCCTAACCTTGAGACCCTTAGCCTTCCTTATTATTGAAAAGGAGCCGTTGTCCTGAGGATATGTTATTGACCTGTATCTGTCCCTTGATTTGAACCTTGGGAAGCCCGCCTTCCCCTCCTTTATCCTCCTGAAGAAGTTCTGATATGCCCTTAGAAGCCTGAATTTTATATCTAATCTTGTCTGCGAATACAGCTTCAGGTATTCCCTGTCCTCCTGGATTATTTCCTTTGCGAACCTGTTGAGTTGAGCCATCGAAATCTTTGTATTCCCGTTCTTATAGGATTCTATTGACTTTTCAAGGAGCCTGTTGTAGAACTGCTGGGCAAGGATTAGAAGTTCATCTACCTTCTCCTGCTTTGCGGCATTAGGATAGATTCTGAACTTGTATGCCCGTTCCATACAATTTATATTTTCATTCATGTTTATAAGCCCTGCTATGGTTCGCTTTTACCCATAAATGGTGCGGGATTTCCTGCTCACTTTGTTAAATTTTGTGTAAGCTGCTACCTGCAGCATGCTATGAATATGGCAGATGGGCATTTGGAAAAACATGCCCACGACGAGGGATTCGCCGTTAAGCTCATATCAGGTGCATCCGGCCAGTTCGATGTAACCCTGGACGACGAATGGTTATATTCAAAGCAGGAGTCAGCAGGCTTCCAACTATTGAGGATATTGAATCAGGGTTGCCCGATACAGAAGTAACGAAACCTAAGCCTGATAACGATGGCGCGTGCTACTGCTGATTCATCATAAAGTTGTCGTGTATTCTGCAATATAATAGTGGGGGCGTGTTTATGTGGCCTGACATGGAGTCCTCAAATACGATTTCCAGCACAATAAAAATTTATAAATCGCAGCTAAAAAAACGGAAACACTGGGATAGCAATCCAGTCATACCTTAAGGGGTCCTTAAAAATATAATAGTGGGGCTGGCCGGATTTGAACCGGCGATCACCAGCGCCCAAGGCTGGCAGCCTGAACCATGCTAGCCGACAGCCCCTACTTTACAATGTTCAATATTCCTTTAGTTAAAGCTTCCGCCGAACTGACGCGGGTAGTCTGATTGGGAATAGTGTCCGAGCTTATTATTTCCGTAATTCCTTCCCTGTAAAGTTTGTATAACGCATCACTTACAAACAATCCATGTGCACAAGCTACACCCTTGAGCTTTCCTCCACCATCTGAAATGAGTTTTGAAGCTTCTATTATTGTGCCTCCAGTGCTAATTATATCATCAACCATGAACACATTCCTGCCCCTGATGTCCAGGTTTCCGCTTACCTTAACGTTTTCGTCCCCATACCTTTTCTTCTGCAGCGCTCCATATTCTTTAATCCCCACTGATTCTGCTGCAAGCTTTGCCCACTGTATTGCTTCACCATCAGGACCAACTATAACCGTTTCGCTGTCCAGCAACCCCTGTGATGCGGCATATTTTGTTAGGTCTGGCATAACTGAAACATCAATCCATTTGCCACTGAACACTGAACCGAAATCAAGTATCCTGTGACGATGAACATCAACTGTTATCAAGCCGCTTATTCCAGATACATTTAAGAGCCCAGCTATTGCTGCCACACTTATCGATTCACCTGGTTTGAACCTTTCGTCCTGCCTGGCATAAGCAAAGTATGGTGCTACCAGAGACACGCTCTTGGCCCCTGCATCCCTGGCAGCCGATGCAAGTAATAACGACTCAATTATGTATTCATCTGGCCTGAAATGCATCGATTGGATTATGAATACGTTTTTGCCATTTACATCAGAATCTATTCGCACATACTTTTCGCTATCTGGAAACTTTCTGATTTCCACAACAGCAGGATTGACGCCAAGCCGTTTTGCTATAAGGAAGGCAAGCGGCGCATTTGAAGAACCGGGAACTATTACTATTTCGCTCACAAGCTGGTTATGTACTATCCATATTTATCTTTTTTTGATGACTTTCATTGACCACTTCTTTGTACGATTTTATTAAACCGCCAATGCCAATAATACCAACAACTATTAGCACAAGTAGCAGGCCCACATCAAAGGCATTTAAATTGGGCACACCCAACCCTGTGGAAATTGCAAATGTATCAAGAGAAGGAAATAGGATTACAAAGATTCCTATCAGAGCAAACGCTGCACCGCCATAATAGAGTGTCCTACCAGCGCTTCTCCGTGCCACAACTTTTATATCGTTCTCTCCGAGTTTTTTAGCCTTTAATATGTTTGCAAAAATCGCCCCAAAGAGAATCTGCATCATCATTGTTCCAATGCCGAACATTATGCCTGGGAGTGGTGCATAGATTAATGATGGTACCATCGGAGCCAGCACAAACGTTATGATGGTGGCATATGCTCCAAACCCAAACCCGGCTATTAGGCCATGCACTATTGTCATCTTCAACGGTATCTCTTTTTCATGAATTTCATGAAGGGGAATTCTTGAAGCATTGCTGCTATGATGCTCCCTGCCTCCAAGCAGAACGTCAAAAGGCATATGAATGTACCTGCCTTTTAACACATAGGAGCCAGCAACAGCCATTACCAACCCTACAATTATATATACAGGTCCGTCAAGGTTATACTTTACGTAAAAGTAGGCAAGGCCAAGAAATCCTAGAGTAGTAAGCAGTGCGCGTTGCAAAGTAAACCCAAGTGAAAAAAGAAACCCTGCTTTCATTCCACCTTTCGTGCTGTATGAGCCTATAGCGTAGCTGAATGTTATAGGCCAAGTGTGTTCATCTGGAGTTGCACCGTGGAGGAGGCCAAGCAAAAGTGATATAAGCAGTATTTCTGACAGGGTTACACCCGAGGGGGGGCTGAAGAGGAAACTTAGTATTGACATTTTTAAATCATTTTTATGAGCCTACCGTGCGGGCAAAACTCAGGAGCATTCAGTTTCATTAAAAGCTTCATTATGACCTCCCTGTCAACTAGATAGTCTATTTTGCTGCACTCTTCACATGCAAGGTCCAGGTCTATCCCAAAATTGAACAGCAGCGTTTCCAGTGTCCTATGAGCCATTACTATTTCCCTATAAAACTTGTGCCCATCATCGGTGAGTATAACCATTCCACCCTTCGTCTCGGCCAGTCCGACTTTTTTAAGCCTTTGAATCATTTCGAAAGTAGAGGGCTCACTTACTCCCAGGGACTTGGCAAGTTCGCTTAACTTAAATGGAAATTTATCACCCCTTTGACCTATTCGCACAATGTAATCCCTTTCCTTTTTAGTTATATGCATATATTTATAGGGTATACCTATAAATATATAAACTTACCTTAAAAACGGTTAATAATATTATGGTTATAATAAAAAACTATGGAAAGCATCGTAATTAAAAATGGGCTGACCTATACAAACGGAATTCTCACGGAAGCGGATGTGCTCATAGAGGATGGAAAAATAAGCAAGATATCAAAGGGAAATTTAGAAGGGGACTTGGCAATTGATGCAGGTGGAAAACTTGTATTGCCTGGCGCAATTGACGTTCATGCGCATACTCATGACCCTGATTTCCTTTACAGGGAAGATTTTGAAGATGCAAGCCGGTCTGCGCTGCTCGGGGGAATAACAGCATATGTCGAAATGCCACTCGTAAAGGACATTGATGACATACCTAGCTTTGAAGAGAGAAAGTCAGATGGGAAAAAATTATCATATGTGGATTTTGGAATTCACGGCGGTTTCATGAGGTCAAAAAACTACAACAGAATAAGGGAACTTAATGAGCTTGGGCTGAAAACTTTTAAGGTCTTCACCTGCAGGCCATTTCAGGCTGACGATAGCATTATAATAAAGCTTCTGGCTGAATCCAAAAACACTGGTTCCCTGATGTTATTCCATGCAGAGGATGAAGGCATTTTAA
Organism: Nitrososphaeria archaeon; assembly: GCA_029775955.1. Classification (GTDB taxonomy): domain Archaea; phylum Thermoproteota; class Nitrososphaeria; order Conexivisphaerales; family UBA164; genus KM4347-05. The sequence continues at coordinate 4,141 of JARVJW010000174.1, forward strand.
GCTATTTTTCGGATTTGTTTCCAGAAAGGACAGACCAGTTGAGCGTCCATGAAGCCAGGCCAGCTGAAGCTGAGGAGCTGGCCATATCTAAAATTGGAACCTATTCTATCCTGACCGGCGGGCATGCACACATTGTTCATCTGAGCAGTGGCATTGGCCTAGAGGCAATCAACAGGTTTAAAGGGCTTGGCGCGGACATTACCAGTGAAACCTGCCCACAATACCTGGTTTTCAGCAGAAAGGATGCAGAGAGGCTTGGTCCCTATGTAAAAATGGCACCATCGTTGAAGAGTGAAAATGATGTTGAGGAACTCTGGAATGGCCTACAGTCCGGAAAAATAGAGATGATAGCTACTGACCATGCGCCTGGAACTCGTGAAGAAAAGGAAATTGGTTTCAGCGATCCGTGGAAGGCCTGGGGAGGGATCCCAGGGCTTGCAACAATGTTTCCATTGATCTACACAGAAGGATTTGAAAGGGGCAGGTTGAGGATTGACACGCTTGTGAGGGTTACTTCTGAAAATGCAGCAATGCGCTTTGGCATAAAAGGAAAGGGGTCAATATCTGTTGGAAATTCTGGCGATATAATTGTGATAGATAGGAACTATGAGAGGGCTGTTGACGGTAAGGAACTTTACAAGGTAGGCTGGTCAGCATATGATGGCATGAAACTAAAAGGATGGCCACAATACGTTTTATCAGACGGTGAACTTGCTGTTGATAATTGGAATTTTGTCAAAAAGGGCAGGGGAAAGTTCATCGAATTGAATCCATCGAGATACATTCAGTTAAAATGAGCGGTGAACTACCCTGGCTTAAGCCTCTGGGCTTGCTTCATAGGAACAAACTTGCTCATCCGCCCTCACAGGAGAGGCTTCCTGCACGTGCTGTTCCACCTACAGCAGAATGTTTCTGGCAGCATTTACATCCATATCTGTATGCATCAGAATGTTCGCCCAGATATGTCTTTAATATCGGGATCCCGCTCTGGAGCATTTCTGTGATGTTGCTGGGTTGACGACCAGCCCGAGCCTTTCTGCCATATAGGCAGTTGGTACAAGAGTCCATTGTTGTCGATACGAGCGAATGTTTTTTTGTCATGTCCTGAATCTTCAAAGGCAATCAATTTGTTATCGAGCTTGTGGGCGAAGTCCTCTATTAGTGTTCCTTAGCGCTATGGCATTCAAGACGCCCACGTCAACAGCGCTGTCCCCTGCTTGGCGTACCTTCAACGGCTATGAACCACCATGTCACGGATGACAGTTGCTCCACTACTATTGGTCTATCTTTGAAAGGCAAATTCTATTGCCGTTGACCTTGAAACCACCAAGTTGTGGGTATGTGAATGAGTTGCACTTTCGTTTGAATTTTGAATATCTCGAAGACAAGCATAGAAGGCTCCATATGCCCTGGCGAAACCTAACATCCTGCAAAACACATCAAGAAATTTGTCGCTATGGCGAAATGCCGTGAGAGCTGTTCAAACACTGTGGACTTATTCTGTCATCAAGAAGGTTGTTGTATAGCAGTAGAGCCTGAACTTGTAAGTTATCAACTATTGATATAAAGAATGATATTTAAACCTTGGTCTCGCTTGCTCCTGCTAAATGTAAGCTAAAAATGCAGCTACCAAGCCTGTCATAAACACGCCATCAAATATTCCAGCGCCACCTATGCTTATAAATGACGCGTTCAGGTTCTTGATATTTTTCAAATTAAGGAGGTCTGCGCCAATCAAAGCGCCCATTGTTCCAGATATGTACGCACCTATAATTGGGGACGATGGAATAAGAACCAATGATATAATGGCCGCAATAAGAGGAGGTAAAAAGAATGGAGTCATTATTCCAACACCCCTCACTGGCCTCGCAATTACGTGCATAAACAATGAGGTTATAATTACAGCTATAACTATTTGAAGTAATACTGAAACGTGGGTCACTATTAGGTACACTGATGCAATTGTAGGCACTACTGCGCCACCGAGATTTACTGCAACAATAACTTTTTGTGCGCCATAAAATGGTACTCCCACATCTAATCCCATCCACTTTATGTGGCGAAGCTCCATTGTAGGCTGACTGGTTTTAAGCGTTAAAACAGGAATGTTAATGCCTGCCCCCATCAACGATGCAGCTGAAATTATCAATATTTCCAGGGGCGTGAATCCTACTATTGAAAATGAAAAATAAAGGATGATGCCAAATATCAGGAGGAGGAGCATCCAGAATATTATGTACACCAGCATTTTATGGTGAATATAAAACACAGGTTTCAATTTAAAAAAATATCCTTGGGCGATTTTTAACCATTTACCATAAATCCTGACATATTTATAAATACCTCCAAAAAATAAAACATGTTGAATATAATTGAAGTCAAGAACCTGACATTTTATTACAGTGGTTCCAGCAGGCCATCACTGGAAAACGTCAACTTTAGCCTACCTGAGGGTTCAACGCTGCTCCTTGCAGGAATCAGCGGATGTGGAAAAACAACCTTATTGAGGGCAATTGTTGGGCTCATTCCCAAGTTCTATGCGGGCAAATATGAGGGAAGTGTCTATTTAAGCGGAAAAGACATAAATAAAATGGACATGCCAGAAATTTCGCAGAATGTGGGTTACCTATTCCAGAATCCTGACAATCAACTTTTTTCTTATACTGTTGAGCGAGACCTTGCTTTTGGGCTGGAAAATCTTGGTGTGGAAAAAGCTGAAGCCATGAAAAGAATTGATGAAACAATACAGCTGCTTTCACTTGACTATATCCGGGAAAAGCCAATCTTTGAGTTAAGTGATGGGCAAAAGCAACTAGTGGCCCTAGCAGGAATATTAGTGCTAAGGCCAAGGCTTCTGGTGTTGGATGAACCAACATCACTCCTGGATCCAAAGACAGCTATGAATATAATTAATATTATAAAGTTGCTGAAGAGCAAATTCGGAATTTCTGCTATAATTGTTGAGCACAGGCTTGAATTGGCACTCGAGATTTCTGACTATATCCTGGTCATGGCCAATGGGTCAGTAAAGGTATTTGGCAGCACGCAGCAGGCTTTAAATAGTGACCTGCAGAATTACGGCATAAGCGTCCCTCCAGTAATATCCGTGCAAAGGTCGCTCGGATTCAATCCATTTGAACTTACGGTAAAAGATTTTGTGAAGAGGCTAAATGCAAGATGATTGAAGTGGATGATGTTTATTTTTCGTACGATAATTATTCCGTGCTAAATGGCATAAGTTTTAAAGTAAAAATGGGAGAAGTGCTTGCTATAGTTGGCCCTAACGGTTCCGGTAAAACAACCCTTTTAAAGCACTTAAATGGCATTCTGAAGCCTACGATGGGCTCTGTGAAGGTATTTGACATAGACACTAGGGCAACGAAAATTTCTGAACTGTCAAGAAGGGTTGGTCTGGTAATGCAAAATTCAGATCATCAGCTTTTTGCCAGAAGCGTAAGTGATGAAATAAACTTCGCATTGAAGAATTTTCGATTCAGCAAAAGTGAAATTGATGCAAGAACGAGGAAAGTGCTGAATGAATTTGGCCTTTATGACCTTAAGGATAGGCCACCTCTCAGCCTGAGCGGGGGTGAAAAGAAAAGGCTTTGCATAGCTGCCGTTATGGCATGGGAGCCTGAAATTGTAATGCTTGATGAACCGACAGTTGGGCAGGACGCGGTAAACAAGAAAAATCTCAAAGAAATTATCGGCCAACTGTCAAAGAATGGCAGGACTGTCATAATATCCACGCATGACCTCGAATTTCTGTGGTCAATTAATCCAAGAACCATTATAATTTATCATGGTAAAGTCCTGATGGACGGCAGCCTGCGCTCTATAAGCTTAAATTACGATACTTTAGCGTCAGCCAACCTTATTGCTCCCCAGTTAGCATCGCTAGCCAGTGGCATCGGCTTGAGTGAGCCCCCTGCTGATGAAGCCCAGGCGGTAGAGATGATAAAGCAATGGCAAAAAGCCTGATAAAAGCATATATTTATCAAAGAAGAAATTCCTGGTTTCTAAGGCGTGACCCCAGGGCCAAAATTATCATTTCTTTAATATTGATTATATCGTCACTTGCCATTTTTAACTTTTACAGGTCATTAATTTTGCTTGCCACAATTTTAATCATATCAGCTTTTGCAAAAACCATCAATAAAACTTTGCATTCTGCTATTGTGGGCATTCCATTTTCTGCCTTTATATTTTTAACGGAGATTCTAGCTGGATACAGCCTATTTTTTTCGGCAGCGATTTCAATGAGGTTCTTCAATCTAGTGGTGTCATCTTCATTATTCTTTACCACCCTTTCTCCAGATGAAATAGAATTTATTACAAGATGGTTGAAGATGCCTCGTGATATATCATTCGTAGTTGTATCAACGCTCAGATTTATTCCCCTGCTTGCAATGGACCTGAGCCAGATAGTTGAAGTGCAGATGTCACGTGGGCTTGACCTTCAGACTAAAAATCCAATAAAATGGATAAAAAATTCATTGCCTGTGATCGTGCCGTTAATCATAATTTCAGTTTTAAGAAGCCAACAGATGGCGGAAGCTATTGAACTCAGAGGCTATGGGGCTTCAAAAATGCCCACCCAACTCGTTGAATTTAACTTTAAGGCAGTTGACCTGGTGTCAGTGCTGATTGTATTATTGGTCTCACTTGGGATAACAGCTTAGCTTATATTTGCTATTTTTAATATTATATCCATGGAAGCGTTCAGGATCAAGGTCGGCAGCTGGTTTAATCTTTCTAAACTAGAAAGGAGCGATTTTATGGAACTTATGCGTTCTGGCATTGATTATAAGAGCGGGAGCGGATTCATGATTAAGGAAAATGCCAACATTGTTGAAGCAAAAAGAGCCCTTGAAAAGGTCTTGGCAAAGGAAGTTTACATAAGTTTTAATTGCGCTATATGCAATAGGGAAACAGACTGCAGCTCATGTGAATACAAATATTATTGTCCTGTGGAGACAACAGGGGGAAAATGTATATGCAATTATTGCATTCAGAGGAAAAGTTTGTCCGATTACTTGGCTTCAGTAAAGATCATGATACAAAGCTAAAATAATTAAAAAAAAATTAACTCTTTGTTTTAACGTCGTGCCCTGCTAGGCTTCTTCTTCCTGTCTCAAATCCCTTTACTTGCCACACCCAGGCAGCCACTGCCCCGATAAGGAATATTACCATTGTTACTGCCATTGCCACATTAAATGCCGGGGCATAATAAGTCAAGATGCCTGTTATTATGCCAGTAGTTACCCAAACAACGAACCTTACTATGGATATGTACGTCCCTCTCCTTTTTGTAGGGAAAAGTTCTGGCTCAAGCATAGCCCTTGAAGACCATGTGGTTTCCACTGCAATAAACGGTATTGCCATCAATGCAAGCAATCTGCTGCTTGCAAAATCACCTGTAACATCTACATAGATCCATATCAGGGCCCAGAGGATAACCAGAAGAACGTAGGAAAATGTTGCATATGATTTTCTGCTTACTTTATGAACAACCCAGATTCCTGCAATGATTCCTACCACAACCATGGTCAGCCCTCCAACTAAAGCAACATCTGGTGCTATTGGGAAGAAGTACGAATAGCTTACACCGTACGTTATGTACACGAATGCTACATCCTGAATTATCCCAATCAGTATCAGGGTTAAGAACCTGAAGCCCATGCCTGCTGATGGCACTATGTTTTCAGTTCCCTTTTCCTCTATTGATTCCCACGCTTCTTGTATATTTTCCTCTGATTTGCCGGAAACAGATTGCCAGGGTATTGATTCCTTTGCCCACACCACTATTACTATGAGTGCTATTAGAGGGGCTATAAAAAGGAGCGCTATTGCAGTAGTGTTTACAGCACCTGTTAAGCCTAACAGCAGGGGTATAAAGGTTATTGCTACGCCAAGGTTGCCAAAATTTTGAACTATTGTTAATGAACGGCCACGCTGCTTAGTAGGAACAGCCTCAGACATCATTGAAAGTACTGGGCTCTCTAAACCTATGGCGGCCATGCCAACAAGTATAAATGAAATTATAAGAACAGGCACATTTGTTGATGCAACAACATAAAGCGCTATTCCTATTAATATGAGAATGGCAGTTACTACGAATGAAGTTTTTCTGCCATAGTAATCAGCAAGCAGCCCCGATAAGGCAGCCCCAACACCTCCAGCTATGTACGGGAGACTATAACCAAGAAATGCTAGGTTCGTAGGTATCACGCCGCTAACCGCGGTTACAGGGCCGTAGCTTTCGGCAACACCATAAACCAGCATGCCCATTCCAAGGCCGAAAAGCACTGCCCATGGAAACTTGGCTTTCCCTGCACTTTGTTTGCTTTCAGGATTAGCATTTACAGAGCCTGACGGTGAGTTATTTACGCCTGTATCTTTACTCGTCATCGGCGATTATTTAATGTTCAACTATAAAAACCTTGCTCCAACCAAAAAACTTCAATAAAAAAGCGCATTTATTTGCAATTAATTGACTAATTTAACTGCACCTTACTATTTTTTAATCAAATTTTGTAACAAACATCATTCAAGAAAATTTTTTTAACTCAGCGAGCGGGAAGTCCCCTTGGATGAAAGCGAG
>JARVJW010000055.1 GCA_029775955.1 Nitrososphaeria archaeon
TTGTTGTTTATATCTTCTGATTGTTCTGGTGCAGAAATTCGCTTTTTATCTTTTGTAATAACTTTGTTCCTCTTTTTGACCTTTTGTCATATTGGGATCTTGCTTTGTAAAGCTTCTTTATCCTTTCAGACATTGGTATATTGCACCTTAATTCCATTTGAGAATCTGGTTCTTTATGCCCAAGTCAATGCCTATTGCTCTGCCGTTATGCACTCTTTCCTCTTTTGGCAGGTATGCAACGACATGCATGAAGTAATCACCATTTCTCTCTATAAAGTAGCAAACTCTGGCATTTGATCTATCCCGATTGCTTTGAAATCACCCGAGCCCTGTGCTGTTTTATCCTTTATTTTATAGGTTATGCCGTACTGCATTAGGGGTATTGAATGCAGCGCCTTCCTGTACCTTATCTTTCCAGTTTTCTTTCCCTTTGCCTTCAGCGTCTTAAGGCTTTTGTTGTTGCTCTGCAGCCTTTTTATCAGGTATTGTTTCATCTGTGATGGCAATGCAATCAGCTCCCTTTCTTCGAATTTATCGCTAACCTTTATGTTTACCTTTTTGACTTTATAAGAAACAGAATCTGTTATGCCTTTTGATATCATGTAAACCACTTCCCTTCAAGAAAGAGCCTTTGAAGTGAATCAAATCTTTGTTTTGATATTTTGCTTTTATCGGATTTTATTTCATATACTTTTGCGGTCTGACCTTTCCGCTTGTCTCCCTGCCTTTCTCCTGTATCCTGCTGTTCTTTTCCGCACTAACCATATTATTTACCTTGATTTTCAACATACTTTTTTAACACATTACTTGTCCTATTATAGCTGCATGATTATAAAGACTTTTGCTCGCTTTCATCCAAGTCAAGGGACTTCCCGCTCGCTGAGTTAAAATGGTTAACAGAAATCATAACCTGACAACTGGGCTAGGTCAAAATGAGAAAAGTTTGAAGATGCAACTGAAGCTTAGTTTTTTACTTATTTTTCACTTTTTTGCTAGGGGCATCATCATTATTGCAGCCTCTGCAAGCGAAATTATAAGCATTACAAGTGAAGGGTAAATGTAACTATGCATGACAATATAGAGGATAATAAATGACCCTAAGGGTATTGCATCAATTATTAGCGTTACAATTCCGTACACTATGGTGTAAAGGGTTGAAAGAGCTCCCCCCTCTTTTACCGTCTTTTCAAAGAATATTGCCATAAATGCAGTTGAAGCAAAGAGCGGGCCGAATCCCAACAACAGGGGAACCAAGGAGTGAATATTTGCCCTGTAAAATAACAGCAATGCCATCATTGGCACTTCAGCAGCGTAATATGCTATTACTGTAATTGCCTCCTTGCTCAGCAAGTTTCTGATAGGCGATATTGGCAATATCCTGAAAACTATTGCGCCTCTTATTTCGCTAAGGTAAAGCGCATATGGCAAAAATGAAAGCATTATTCCAAGAATAAGGGGATACGACACTATAAACATGAAAGTATTGCTGGATATGTAAGGCCCGTTGGAAAAAGCTGATGCAATTGCAGCTATAAGGTAACCGAATGGTAGCGCCCAAATACCGGCTATCCTTGATCGAAAAGACTGCACCATGTCCACCCTTAGTAAGGCACTGATGCTCCCCCTGATGTTGAAACTGCGTGCTGCCTTTCTGCGCAATGATATGTAAATTTCCTGTGTGGAAAGGATGAACCCGCTAGCCCTGAAGAATAGCAACACAGCTAGCGCAATAAACATTGCAGTGTAAATCAAGGTTACAACGGAATAAATGATCCCTTCTCCGGCAAAGAAAGTGCTGGTCACTGGCAAAAATGAAAGTGCGTGATTCATGCTAGAAGGGCTAATCTCCATTATAAAGCTGCTGAACATTACTACAATCATAAGCGGCAATATTGATATAGCTCTAAAAATAGACCTAAGCCTTGGCCTGCTGGACCCCTTGCTGCCAACAATTACAAATACAGATGATGTAGCTATACCAATAGCTATGCCTTGAATTGAACCCATAAATGGATATGGAAATCCTCCGAACAACAGTGAAATTATTGCAGTTACCACTATTGCGCTGTAGACCGGAAAGTCCATTGTCATAAAGAAGGAAAGCGTTGCAATCCTTGAAAAGTCTCCCTCATTTACTGATAAAGTAAGAAGCAGGTCTTTTATGTAACTTGACTGCTGCGTCGCAAATGATAAATTAAGCGATGAAATCGTAACCATGAAAAAAGACCACACAAATGATTCAAGAGAGCTCGAATAAGGTCTGCCTATGATATAAGAGATCACACTCATTAAGGCAAGTATGCCACTATATGTTATGCTGAGAATTATCTTATTCCACTTTGATGCCCTTATAGCTGACCTTGAATTTGAAGGTTTCATCCCAGAGAGCCTGGAGGCGGTGTATCCCTGGAACAGAAGCTCCCTGTAAACTGTTGATGAGACCTTCCTGATGCTGTACATTCCTAAAGCCCTTCCAGCAGAGACTTAATCTGTTCATCAGCATGTATCGTTTTTAGGAAGGCATCTTCAAGGTTACCGGCATTGGCCTGCTCCTCTATTTCCTGTAAAGTGCCTTCTGCCATTATCTTTCCTGCATTTATTATGCCTATCCTGGTACATATCTTCTCTGCAACCTCCATTATGTGTGTGGAGAATAACACTGCACCACCTTCATCAACGTGTTTCTGTATCAGCCCCTTCATTATCCTCACTGATTTGACATCCAGGGCATTAAATGGTTCATCCAACAACAGCAACTTGGGCCTATGCATCATTGCGGAAACTACGGCTACCTTCTGCTTGTTGCCAGCAGAAAGTGACGCCGTGGGCATATCCATATATTCCGTTAGCTCAAACGCATCAACTAATGCTTCAACCCTTTTCTGGTCAAACGAACCTCTCACTGAACCTGCAAATTCAAAGAATTCCCTTGGAGTAAGTGCTTCGAGGAGCGCAGGCGTTTCCATGACAACACCAATGCTGTTCATTACCCTAGACGACGGGGGCCCCATTTCAAGTATGTTAATCTCTCCAGTATATTTTACTAGTCCCAAAACTGACTTGATAGTTGAGGATTTGCCTGCACCATTAGGACCAAGCAGGCCGTATATTTCTCCACCCTTTACGCTAAAGCTCAGCTCATTTACCGCAATCCTTTCTGCGTATCTTACTGTGAGTTTGGTTACTTCCAGCACGCCTTTAACCATAAGTTTCGCCAGGCTGCTTTCTCTTCATGAGGTCCTTTGGTACAGTTACAAGCCTTATTACATTTGTTGCCTGCACGGCATAAACTGGTATGCCTGTGTTTGGGTCATTTCCCATTCTCAGTACACCAGCTATTTCTGTCTTGACCTTGATCACCGCGCCATCCTTGAGCTTCAAGGTTATCCAGTGCTCGCCGCCTTCCTCTTCAAAATCAACCAGTTCAGGTGTCCCATATGACATGAACATCACATTTAATATGATATATATTAAGCTTTAGCGGGTTCTCTTCCTATACAAAGCAAAAATGGAAGCATCATACAGCATCTTGGTGCCGCCGCCAATTATATATGGCATGTAAAATAGCCCAGTAGATAGCGCTAACCCTACAGCTGGAGACCCTGGAAGCGTACTTATGCTCCTGAAGGTATTTGTCACAGCGTTTGCAGATACCCTTTCGCTTTCATCAAATATTTGGGTCATGAAAGTTTGCCTGGTTGGCACATCCATCTGTGAAGTGCTTTGCCTGAGGAATAGAAATGCAAGACTGCCTGTAAGTGATCCTGCAAAAGGTATCATTACCAGGAACGCGCTTGATATCAGATGGGTGAACACCATTGTCCTCAGGTTACCTATCCTTCCAGCAATATATGACGAACCCAGTATCGACAGCGCTGTTATTATGTTCACCACCATAAATATTGCCCCAAGGTCTTGTAGCGATACGTGGTATACAAGGTAAAACCAGTATGACATGATTGACTGGGTTACGAACCCCCCTCCAAATGCATCCATAGAAAATAGTAAAGAAATTTTTTTTATGTCATTTAAGCCGTTTTTGGTCATATACATCAAACCAGTGCCCTTTTTGGAAGCTTCAATGCTATTAAGCATAGTGTACACAATAAAAAGCAGCAACCCCACAAATGCATAAGCAAGGTATATTCCCTTAAAAGCAGCTATGGATTGCTTGAAATATGCAGGCAACGAAGAAGCTAGGGCACCAATAGACGAAGCACTATAACCTATCAGGTTATAGACCCCGAAAATCCTGCTTCTCCTTGACTCCGAAACCATGGATGGTATGACGCCAGTTTCGATTGATTGGAATGGTCCGGCTTCGGTGCCTGTCGTGCTTATGTTGCCCAGAAAAAGTGCCAAAAAGATCAGCCGTAAAGCTGTCGTGTAGAACAGCAACAGACCGGAAAACACCATCAACGCACTGAACACCAGTAAGAACCTCTTCCTTCCAAACATGTTGCCGTACCATGTTAATAGTATGTTTGACATTACGTTGCCGGCAATCACGATAAAGAGGGCAAATCCCACGTAAAAAGGGGAATACCCAAGTACTGAAAGGTAAATAGGGGTCATGACGCTCACGGCACCAAAAATAAATGTCCTGAACCCCTTTGCAATCATTATAAATCCTAGCTGATCCATTAATACAAGATACCACTTTGAAATTTAAAAATATTACATAATGACTGCTTTGTTGTATTAATGTTACCAAATGATCAAATTTAATCATTCGTGAGCAAAAATAAGGAGTTTAGATGATCGTAAACACATATATGTAGGAATAAATCATAAAAAAACGCTGCTGAATTTGATGATAATTGATATGTGTTAAAAAAAATTGAGGGTGTTGTGTGAGCCAGATAAGGGGGTTTATCCAACTCACTTCAGTTGAGCATAGTGATAGAGAGCTGGTACTGGAGGTACAGGATGCTGGCGGAAAGGCATGGAGTTGTCAAACCCGTTGCAGACAAAGGCAATAGCTTTGGTCAAGACGGATGCACTGGTACAAATCTGCTCAGGGGATATCTGGATGCCATATACCGCCTAGGGAGACAATGGAGCTGAGGGAACTAGCATCGGGCTTGTGAGAACCTTAATGAAGAACAACATGTACAACGTGAAGGTTGACGTTGGCCCATTTAATGAGAATTTTATTGAAAAGTTGAAGGATATAGGTGACCCAAAGATATCTGCACGTAATTGAGGCACTAAATGAGGATAAGGCATCAATGATGAAAGAGAAGGCTGAGGAGTATGCAGCTTCTAATACCTGGTAAGTGAAATAGAGATATAGACAGGTTCCCTGAATCCTATCATCTAGTATATTATGCAGGGCTATCAATACATTCTTCTTGTGGAAGTACATACCATGGTGGCATAAGGAAGCAGGTACCTGAGGTAAATACTCAACCAGGTTACATGCTCACACATAAGCCTGAAGGAGCTGTGGCAAAGTTCTATATTAGGCTAGCTAAAGAGAAAGCAAACGATGTGGTAGCGGCTTCTCGCTGAGGATAATATGCTATATCCTGAAGGAGCAAAGGCCTTATAGAAATGAACCACAGTTAGGGGATAAAGACTGCACTTTATGCATTGGGTTAAAAACAGCCACAACGATCTTTATAAGTAGCTATAATACATATGAAGATAAAGGAAATACTGAAGGTGATAAAACCATGAGCCATCCATGGAAATCTAGGGAGGACAATTGTCAGGTACTATGAGCCACAGGAGGAAGTAATGAAGTACCTCACGGACATGCAGAACGCGATAAGGCGCGCCCTTGAAGTTGCCTATAAAATGGCTATACGCGATTACAATAGGATACCTTCGCCAATTGCATTGAGAAAGGCGATCAAGCCGTGGTTCGTGTCAAACTACGATTATGCGATTCACCACCTCAACCCCGTTTCCGCCGTTGCCTGATAATACAAGAAGAACCATCATGGCGAGCTGAGGATACCTGTTGTGAAGAAGCTTGAAATGAGGATTGATAGCTAGCTGTTCAAGGTGACAAAGCAACGCTCCAGCCTGGGCATTACGCTTACGTCCCAATAAACACTGAGAACAAGCACTTCCTGGCATACAGCAAGGGCAAAGCTTCAGAGCTCTTGCTGACTGACAATTTTGTATGTGTAACCTTCACCATATCGGAAAAGGAAAGGACCTTAGGCGGCAGCTTCGTGGCGCAAGACCTGAACTTCTCCACGATAGATTACACGTTTGCGGCGGTGAATGCTGGTAGGCCTGCGCTGAAAGGAACTGACACACAGAGCATTTCTGACATAGCGCACATACAGAACGACTTCAGGAGGAAGAGCCTGCAGAAGCACATACACAAAAGAAGTACAGGAAACTGCGCCAGGCCAGAGGCAGGCAGAAGAACCGTGTCAATGATGCCTTGCTACTGTGAAGGAAAACCCAGGCGCATCGTTTGTCTTTGAAGACTTGGACTAGTGGAAGCAACAGGAAGTTCAGGGGGAAGTTGAACAAATGAAAGGCTTTACCAAAAGATGATTGAATACAAGTCCTCATTCAAGACTGTTTATGTGAACCCAAGAGGGACCTCCTCTGAGTGTCCTGTCTGTGGTGATAAGCTGAAGCACCAGGCTTGGGGGATATCGAAATGCGAAACCTGTAGCGTGGACTACGACAGGGATAGGCTGGCCTCACTTGCCATAACCCTGCGTGGCCTGCGCCTCTGCGGCTACCCGTGAGTGCAGATTGCTTTCTTTGAAGGATGAATACCTGTACACCGGCCATGAGCCTAAAGTGGCCGGAGCGGGCTTGAAGGTAAACGCTCCGAATGATGGTTATAAGAAATTATAACCTTTCAGAAACGGGGTAGGCCTAGAATGGGTAACCGGCATTATGCAGAGATGAATAGATAGTTTTATAAGACGCTCACATGGGTATTTTGAATGAGCGAGTTTTCCCGCTCATTTTTGATATATGCTATAACCATTATTATGAGCTTAGCAGCTAAGCTAATGCATCCTCATAGATAGCTGCACAAGGGTATTGTGAACTTGCATAAATTGGAAAATTCATGGTTGATTCATCATATATAGGCAAGCCCTTCAGGCACTTTCAGTGCGCATCAATTGTATCCTTTCTTTATGGTAGCTCATGGTTATACAGCCGTAAACATGCATTTTAACTGGTTTGTTACAGCCCACTCAGAATATATATAATGATACGTTATAATGGCTAATTAAACCAGTCTTTGACCATAGTCAACACCAAGCATTTTGTCCAGATTAGCTTTAACTGATGAAATAAATGACTGTGTATCTACAATGGCGTTCACGGGTTTCTCTGCCACATTGGCCACATCCTGAGTCATTATCCTGTCCCTTTCAATTGTAACCTTGACTGCATCCTCGAGCTTAAGGGCAAAATTGTACAGCTCTTGATTATTATCCAACTTTGCCCTTCTTTCTAGGCCCCTTGTCCATGCAAATATTATTGCCGTTGGATTTGTTGAAACTTTTTCACCATTAAGATACCTATAATAGTGCCGCTGCACTGTGCCGTGTGCTGCTTCAGACTCGTAATACCCTTCGGGCGACATCAGCTCTGATGTCATCAGTGCTAGAGTTCCAACATACGCTGTTGAAATCAGGTCAGATATTATGTCACCCTCATAGTTTTTGCATGCCCATACAAATCCCCCTTCAGACCTTACAGACCTAGCAAGCGCATCGTCAATTAGAAAGTAATTATAATGAATGTTTGAGTCACTAAATTTCTGCTTGAATTCATTCTCAAATGTTTCCTGGAATATTTGCTTGAACCTTGCGTCATAAACTTTAGATATTGTGTCCTTCGTGGCAAACCATAGGTCCAGATGATACATCAGCGCATAATTGAATGAAGCCCGCGCAAACCCGTAAATTGAACTGTCTATATTATATTTGGCTTCTATTACACCGGCTCCTTTAAGAGCAGGCAGCTTGACCGATTTTTGCACAGTTCCATGTCTGAATAATATCTCAGCTTCCCCTTCAGTATCAAACCTCAATGATGCTGCATCATATATATCACCAAAGGCATGCCTGGCAATGACTATTGGCTTTTTCCAGAACCTGACAGCAGGCTTAACATTATTCAAGACTATTGGTGCCCTGAATATGGTTCCATCAAGTACTTTCCTAATCGTTGCATTTGGGCTTGGCCACTCCTTTTTTAGGTTATATTCCTTTACTCTCTCTGCATTTGGAGTTATTGTAGCACACTTGATGCCAACTCCCAGCCTCTTTATTGCCTCTGCTGACTGATAAGTTACCTGGTCGTTAGTGTCGTCCCTGTGTTTTATATGCAGGTCATAGTATTCAGTCTTCAGATCCACATAGGGGACAAGGAGGCTTTCCTTTACCCAGGCCCAGACCACCCTTGTCATTTCATCACCATCAATTTCCACTACTGCGTTATCCATTCTAATTTTATTCATAATTAACGAGGTATTGGAATTCCTTAATTTAAGGTTGACTTTTAAGCGCTTCCCAGGCATACCTTAACTTTAAAAAATAGCCACTTCTATTACACATTATGGGGAATGTCTCTATCTATGACACATACACAAAAAGCAAAATTGAACTGGACTCTGCCAAGGAAAATAACGTAACAATATACTCCTGTGGGGTAACTGTTTATGACCGAAGCCATATTGGTCATGCTAGAGTATTTATTGTATTTGACATACTTAGAAGAGTTCTTAAAAAAAATGGCTTCAGTGTAATTTATGCACAGAACTTTACGGATATAGATGACAAGATAATAGACAGGGCAGCAAAGGAGGGAGTAAATTATATGCAGGTCTCAAAAAAGTACATTGAGGAGTATTTCATAGATTCTGATTTGCTCAATATACGCAGGGCTGACATTTATCCACAGGCCACAGGGCATATAGATGAAATGGTCAAAATTATAAAACGCCTAGTGGAAACTGGATACGCATACAGGACCACCGATGGGATATACTATTCTGTTGATAAATTTCCCAGGTACGGCATGCTTTCAGGAATCAAAAAAGAGGAACTGGTTGCAGGGGCTAGGGTTGGCATTAATGAAGATAAAAAAAATCCGCTGGACTTTGCACTGTGGAAATTTCACGATGACCCTCCATTTTTTGACACAGAAATAGGCCGGGGGAGGCCGGGTTGGCACATTGAGTGTTCTGCTATGATATGGAAAAACCTTGGAAATACAATTACAATCCATGGGGGAGGTGAAGACCTTATATTTCCACATCATGAAAACGAAATAGCGCAAAGTGAGTCTTTTACGGGCAAACGGCTATCAAAAATATGGGTGCACGTTGGGCTTGTAAAAACTGGAGAGGAAAAAATGAGCAAGAGCCTTCATAACGTTTTTTATATTAGGGACTTCTTGAACACTTATGGGCCAAACGTCCTAAGAGTGCTAATGGTTCAAACTCATTATAGAAGCCAGATAACTGTCAGTAAATACAGAATTTTAAAAGCTATTGAAACTTGGAAGATAATTGAAGAAGCTATATATAACTTGAAACATCCATTCAGCCTGAACGGCAGCGAACAGGATGCAGTTGACAGAATTAAACAGGAACTAAAGTTGGCGAATCGTGCTCTAGGACATGACCTAAATACTCCGGAAAGTTTAACGCATCTTCTTGCAGCTGCCAGGAGCATAAACAGGATGCAGGCATCTCTAAAGTTGAGTTATCAAATAGCTCATAACTTGGATTTATTAAATGAAATAACTGATTGCTTTGGCTTTAAGCTTCCTGAAATTTCAATGGATGAAGCTGATAAGGTAGAGAAACTTGTGGCAGAACGGGTAAGTCTCAGGTCTAACAAAAAATATTCAGAAGCTGACAAAATAAGGAAAAAATTATTAGATATGAAAATAAAACTGATTGACGTAGGGGACAAAACTTATTGGAGGAAGGTTGAAATTATTTAGCCTTAGCAAACTGCCATTTCTGAAAGGTTATAATTTCTTATAACCATCATTCGGAGCGTTGACCTTCTCAGTCAAGCCCGCTCCGGCCACTTTAGGCTCATGGCCGGTGTACAGGTATTCATCCTTCAAAGAAAGCAATCTGCACTCACGGGTAGCCGCAGAGGCGCAGGCCACGCAGGGTTATGGCAAGTGAGGCCAGCCTGTCGTAGTCCACGCCACAGGTTTCGCATTTCGATATCCCCCAAGTTATCACCACAGACAGGACACTCTGAAGTCCCTCTTGGGTTCACATAAACGGTCTTGAATGAGGACTTGTATTCAATCGTTCTTCTAGCCCCTTGATGAAACCCTTACAGCTTTAAATCTTCTTTTTTTCAATTACCCTTTCAGGTATCGTACCTGTTGGAAAGCCTATACATTTTATCTTGCCCTGCTTATCCCAAATCCTCAACGTGGTCAGGTGTAGTACGCTTATTGTACAAAGCTTTCTATAGTATATATTAATTATACTGGCTTGTGGCTCTGTAGAAATCCTCCGTATATATTTGACGTATATGATGGATTTAGCTCGTAGGGAGGGAGGCAAGAATATTTTAGCTGACGGTCAACTTATTTTGTGAATCGGATTTGTTATCACCCTCTGATTAATCCCCTTTATGATAACAAACGAGAATAACGAAGAGGGCGATAACGGTCTAAGGGAGAGCAGGTACATAAGGATGGTGAAGGCCATATTTCACGTGTGCAGGAGGCAGTGCATACCACTGTACTCCAGCAGGTACTCCAGGAGGGACT
>JARVJW010000027.1 GCA_029775955.1 Nitrososphaeria archaeon
CCAAATAGTCTAGCGTACAAGTTAACAGAATCAGTGCTTTCAATCTTTACAGTAACAGACCTGCCAAGCATTTCACTCTCACTGAATATTACTATTTGCTTATATGCAAAATTTCTGCCCTTCCACGTACCCTTCCTGCTTCCCCTCTCTGTTATAAGGGCTTCACCCTCCCAGCCTAGCCATTTTTCATTTGATTTATCCATAATTTTCAGTATAACGTCATAAGCTTCTTTGCTTCTTCTTGAAATGATTTTGCTGTCAAGTGGCTTTAAATTAGAAGCAGCTGTACCGGGCATTGACCAGAACTTAGATAGATTTACAGACGCAGGCTTTATTCGCTCTAAAAGTGAGATAGTTTTCTGGAAGTCTTCCTCAGTTTCGGTAGGGTAACCCACAATAATATCAGTCTCTATTGTGCTTAACGGCAATTTTTCCCTTATTGAGTTCACAACACCCTCAAAAATGGCCGACCTGTATCCCCTTTTCATATCACTTAATACGCTGTCACTTCCTGATTGCACTGGCACATGAAAAAACTGATATATATGCCTACTTGGAAACAGGCGCATCATATCCCTAGTTATTGCCTTTGCAAATTGAGGCGTCATCATCCCGACCCTTATTTTAAATTCTGATTCAATACTGTTAATCTGCTCAAGGAGGTCTGGAAGCCTTTTTCCCTTGTAGTAATAAGCCGCTACATCCTGACCCGTCAGCCAGATTTCCACTGCTCCTTGCCTTGTAAGCTCACTTGTTGCTCTGACAATTTCCATAAGTGAAAAACTATGATTTGAACCTCGTGAAAACTTTGTTGCACAGAATGTGCAATGGTAGTTGCAACCTTCCTGCACTTCTATCACTCCAATGGTATGCGAAAGGCTTCTACTAATCATCGCGGGTTTTTCTACAATCGAATCGGAAGTTATCAGCTCCCCCCTTGCGCCGTTCAGAGACATTGCCGCTGCCTCCGCTATCCTGTCAACCGAATTAACGTCTATGGCAACATTGCAACCAGACCCAAGCACACGCTCTTGGTCTATCCTTGTCAGGCAGCCGGCAATTACAAGTGGCTTTTTACCTTCAACTATTTCATCAATTCTGTACAGTATTTTGTCTTCAGTCGGTTTTTTTACACCACATGTATTTATTATAACGATGTCAGCCCCTTTTTCGTCACTTTCAGTCCAGCCATTACTTTCAAGCATACTCTTCATTATAACTGAATCAGCCTGGTTAGCTGCACAACCATATGTTTCAATGTAATATTTGAGCTGGGACAACAGGGCACATTTAGCAGGCATTTATAAAAATTTTGATTATGAATTTATCCGTCTATATTGTAGTTCTTGTCCCGCCATCTGATCGAGTGAGACCTTGCCCCAATGACCAAGAACAGTAGGGCGAAAAAAATAGCCGGCAATGACATGATTGATGGCAGCACAGCAAGCCTCCCATACATGCGCCCCCTGGCCAGATTTTTAACGACCCACAAAGCAAATGGGGTCAAATAAAGCCAGTTTTCAGTCAGCACAGACATTACCAGAAAAACTGCAAGGACCAGAGCCACGACAACAAATGCGTAAACCCCCCTTTTAGAATACTTTAGCATCAACTTGACCTGCCTCACAGTCCAGGACGTAAGATTTTTTTCGTTAAACGCATTTAGAGGCATTACTTGCGCAGCATAACCTATTTTCCACCCCATTTTCTTTGAAATTCTTGTAAGCGCGCAGTCATCGCACCATTCGCCACTAAGTTCGTTTGTTATTTTCTGGTCCATATCACTTTCCCTAAATGCCATTGATCCACCCCAGAGGAATCTGCCCCCAATAGCCTGGCTCTCAAACCCCAGAGTCCAGAATCCTGCACGCATCAGATTTTTCATTGTGATCTTGAGTGGGTATGGCCAGGAAAATACAGTCACTACATGGTAACTCTTTAGCATGGAAGTTAATACTGTAAGCCAGCTTTTTGGATAAACCGTATCCGAATCGGCAATAACTATGTTTCCATTTGAATGTTTTATTCCTGTCAATATTGCCTTGATCTTGCCACTGCACATTTTGCAAAGCTCTTCTGTCTCGATAGTTTGCACACCAAATGGATTCAGTAATGCACTTTGCTTTTCAAGTTCATCATTGTCAACCACATAAATTACCCTGAAATCAGGGTGGTCTTGACTTAATATCGAAATTGCGTTAGCGCTTAGCGCTGGCTCCTCACCGCGCAAGGGAACTATAACTGTTGACTTTCCTGGAAACCCTCCTTTAGCACGATGCAGCTGAAATTCCATCACCATCTGAAATATTAATAGTAGATCAACAACCATAACTAAAAAGAGCATCCATCAATAGTTGAACTGACGCTTATAAAAGCATTAATTTATTTACCTTCTAATATAATAATTTTTTCCGAAATATTTATATATACATAATTTAAAGTTTTTTGGAGTAAAGTTTATGCCATTTAAAAAGCTTAGATCGGGAGATCTTGAAGGAATTGAAAAGTGCCCAATGTGCGGTTCAAAGGACCTTTTGCAGGATGATGAATCAGGCGAAATAATCTGCGCAAGCTGCGGATTTGTGATAAAGGAAAAAGTTGAAAGCACGGGACCCGAATGGCGGGCTTTCTCAAAGGATGAAAAAGACAACAGGAGCAGGGTTGGAACTCCAACATCTCTAGGAATAAACGACATGGGCCTTTCCACTGTGATGGATAGGTCTAACAGGGACGCTACTGGGAAATCAATTTCGGGAGCCAACAAGGCAACATATTATAGGCTGAGAATGTGGGACAGCAGGAGCAAGGCCCATGAGCCAGCTGACAGGAACCTGAGGCAGGCATTTAATGAGCTTAACAGGCTCGTAGATAAGTTGAGCGTTCCAGGGAGCGTGTCCGAGAGGGCAGCATATATTTATCGCAAAGCTCTCGAGAAAGGGCTAGTAAGAGGCAGGAGTATAAGTGCAATAATGGCGGCTTCCCTATATACTGCATGCAGGTCGCTTGAAGTGCCAAGAACTCTCAAGGACATAGCTGCGGTGTCAAACATAAAAAGGAAGGATATAGCAAAGAGCTACAGACTTATTGTTAAGGAACTTGACCTGAAAATGCCCGTTGCTGACCCAGTCAAGTCCGTGAGCAGGATAGCGACAAGGGTTGGGCTAAGTGAAAGGACAAGCAGAAAGGCACTGGATATAATAAGGAGGGCTATGCAATCTGGAATTTCTGCAGGTAAGGATCCAATGGGGCTTGCTGCAGCAGCACTTTATGTTGCATGTGTTTTAGAAGGGGAAAACAAGACGCAGAAGGACATAGCGGAAGCTGCAGGAGTAACAGAAGTTACAATAAGGAACAGGTATAAGGGCCTTAAATCAGCACTAAATCTACCAAAAGAATAGATTCCTCACAATATCTATTAACTTTTTTTGGATAATTATGGAAGCTAAAGTGCAAGGTTATTCTCAATTATACATAGTGGGATTAGAGAAAAACAATGAGAAACTTGCTCTATGCCAAAAAATTTAAGGTGATTAGCATATTGGGCAACAATTTACTTACGCCTCAGCCTGAAACTTATTTATTAAAATTCTAACCCGTCAACTACTAGCTCCTAAAGGAGTTGCTGGCCTTCCCGTAGGCCCGAGCTAACGATTGGCTGGTTGAAGGCAGCACTCAGATTTACCTTCAATGTTCCTTGAAGCATTTAACTGAAAGCCTCAGTTCAGGCAATTAAAAGACCCTTTCTGTTTTTCTTATTGGCATAACCACATTTTGAGCATTTCTGCGACGTAGGTTCCACAAACAACACCTTTTTACTCATTGCATTGTATTTGATAAATTGCTTGAGGAGACCGAGCTTGAATCTCCTTCCTCTGTTTTTCATCCTTTTTTGACTCAAGACGTCGAAGGACAGGTTTACTCACTACATTGTTAAGCGCGAACCGTCTTTGCGGTGAGCAGAACGAGTGCCCACGTGCTGTAATCTCTTTTTTTGTATTGATACATTTACCCCTCGCTTTGAATTGAAGGACTTTGACGGAACAGCTTTATGTTCCTATCTGTCCCCACAACTTTTATGTTTTTTCCTGCTATTTGAACCAGTAAGAGCATTTTCCTTTCCTTTATGGTGAACTGTGCATTGGTGTATTGGCCCTTATATTTTCCAATCAATGGAGAATTGGCAACTGGAAAGACCAACCTTTACAGTTGTTAAAGAGACTGTAAGTCAGGGTAGAATGTTCTATCGTATATAAAGACCTATGGATCAGCTTACTGAGAACGGCATCGCCTTTCTCATTTAAAAGATCGATTTGGGCTGGGTTTGTTTGATCGACCGCTGTTGTCCTTACAGTGACATCGACCGCGATCATGCGCTTTTAAATCTTTGGACTTTGCCTGGAGGAACATGCAGACAAGCTGGTCGTCAGTACGATTGGGAGACATACACCCAATCTGAGGAACAGAATGAACGTTATAGTAAGATAGCGGCAGAGAAATTTAGGATATCAGAATGGAAGCTGCGCCAGCCTTATGCCTGAGCGCACTAAAACCTCATGCGCCTTTTGAAGATCAACTTGTACCAGAAATACATACTAATTAGCATTGCATAAATTGTAGAAAAACCAATTAATGAAACAAAAAAGGCCTGCCAATAGGGATGCCATTTAAGTTCAGCCGATGCCAAATAGAAGGACTCAGGCAAAGCTAAGATCACTGCAGGCACTATGCACATAGCCACTATTTTTAACTTGCTCTTAATGGAAGATTTCATATGTAAGAAAGAGTAAAAAGTTATTTAAGCATGTCGTTTTATTTATTTCGTCTGCTTCAATGCTTATGCCGTATATTCGTCTGCACCAGAGCAGATGGAAGTGTGGGGATCACTTACCTGTTTGTATGTGCCAGCTTATTGTATGTCTTCCTTTCAAATACCTTCTGGCAAGTTTCCCTGAGTTGCATTCCGTTTGTAGGAGGGATTGGTCATAGGGAAGCTTAATAGAACTGAACATTATTTATTATATTATATTGCAGTTTAGTAATCTTTATGTTCGCTTTCATCCATAAATGGCTTGGGTTTTCACGCTCACTGTTGATAATAACTGCCACCTTTAGCTTGCTAAACCTCTTAATAACTCACTATAAGCTGAAGTTATTGGCTTTTAAGCTTTTTATATAATCGTGTTAATAACATGCTATGATAACAGATGTTATTTCTGCGCTTGACCTTGACCGCAAGAGCGTTGAGTTAATTTTAAATGAAGCTGAAAGCATGAGAAATCAACTTTACGGCAAAAGGTGCTTACACATTGCAGATGAAAAGATTGTAATAACAGTTTTTCTTGAACCCAGCACCAGGACAAGGTTAAGCTTCCAGTTTGCGGCTACCTACCTTGGGGCCAAAGCTATTGACTTTGGTACAACCGAAATATCAAGTATCCAAAAAGGGGAAACATTTGAAGATACAATCAGAATGGTTGATGGCTACGAGCCTGACGCGATAGTCCTGAGGCAAAGCGTCCCGGGAAACGCAAAAAGGGCAGCTGAAATTTCTGCAGCACCTGTTATAAATGCAGGAGATGGTGCCAATGAACATCCTACCCAAGCACTTACTGACATGTATACAATAAAGAGGGAAATAGGAAGGGTCAATGGATTGACGATTGGGTTAATGGGTGACCTAAAACATGGCAGAACCGTAAGCAGCCTTTCATATATGCTGGATAAATTTGACGAAAACACTGTGATTTATATAGCGCCAGATGAACTTCAGGTCAGCAACGAAGTTGTTTCTAAACTTAAAAATTTAAAATACAAAAAGTCTGACAGGGTTGATGGCGTTATGGAAGATTTAGATGTCCTGTATGTGACCAGGATACAGAAGGAAAGGTTCATTGACAATGCAGAATATGAAAGGTTAAAGGGAAGTTATATCATAAACCGTGACTTTCTTGAAAAGTTCAAAAGGAGGCCGATAATTATGCATCCTCTGCCACGCATTGATGAATTGGCAAGCGACGTTGACAACATGAAAGAAGCAAAATACTTTGAACAGGCCAAAAACGGCGTCTACGTAAGAATGGCTTTGCTGAAGGAAATCATGAATTTATGACAAATAAGGCATTACCTTTTTAGCGATAAGTTTTATTGAATTTACCCTCATTTCATGAGATATTCCTGGAAAGCTCATCTTAGCTAGCAATTCAGTGACCCCCAGTTTTTTACGGTAGATGTCAATTTTTTCAATTGCACACGAGGGATTGCATACTATCATCCTTTCAAGCACATCATCTTTTATGCTTGAATAATCCACATCCTTGGGGTCTATCTCCCTTCCATCCTTGTCCTGTAAATGGCCCCACTTATAGTAATCCTGCCTGTATGATTCAAGCATCATATCAGCAGCCCTTTTAAGTTCATTTTCATTATCAGATACGAATACTTCCCTACGCAAAGGAAAATCTTTTACAATTTTGCCTAATTTTTCTAATTCATCTCTGTAAGTTTTTAACCTTCGCTCAAGCACTCTTATATCAGTAACTGGGTCCATGATCCAGGCATCCCCCCTATGCGCCGCTTTTGCAACAGCTTCTTCACTTTTAGCTGCTATCCATAACGGCGGCATGGGCTTTTGAACTGGCCTTGGGTATATTGCAAGCCTGTAATCATTCACCTGTAACTGATGCCCCTCAAGGAGCTGTTTTACCAATTTTAAGTTATCTTCATATAGCTTTGCCTTTATTTTGATGTCCTTTCCAAATGCCTCATATTCTTCCTTCCTGTATCCTAGCCCAACCCCCAGGGTCATCCTGCCATTGCTTATCACATCCAACGTGCTTGCCTGTTCAGCAATTTCAAACGGATTGTGTAGCGGAAGGACCACGATGTCTGTTCCCAACCTTATCTTGGAGGTAACCGCAGCTACAGCCGAAAGAGCAGTAAATGGTGCAGGACTCCAGCCATCAGGGGAAAAGTGATGCTCCCCCACATAAACTGCAGAAAAGTTAAGTTTTTCACTTAATGACGATTCCTGCAAAAAGCCCCTATATTCATCAACCCATTTGCCATCTGACTGAAGCGTATAATGGAGGGAGAACTTCATTTCAGAATGACTCCTCTTGTTTCAGGAATGGCCCATATCACGAAGGCAGCAACTATAAAGAGTATTGCAAAGAAACCTATTACGCCAGATATTTTGAAAACCGGTGAAAAGAAGCCAATTATAAGAGGCGCTATGCCACCGAACCCCCTGCCCGTATTAAATATAAAATTTACAGCGGTTGAGCGAGCTGCAGTTGGATATGGTTCAGAGAATAGTGCACCAAATATAGTAAAGTAGCTGTTTATGAAAAATCCCATAGCAAACGAAGCATACATGGCGGCAGTAGATGACCTTGACATTGCGAACATCAGCGCAGCTATAGTTATGCCTATAAATCCCAGGCTTATGGCTATTCTTCTACCTATGATGTCTGAGATAAACCCAAACACAACCATACCAACTACCACCATTAGGTCTGTCCCAATCAATATGTAAATTGTTTTTACAAAGGTAATGTGAAACTCAGTCTGAAGAGCAGTGGGTAACCATATCATCACTCCCCAATAACCCATCTCCGCAACTATAGCTATAATCAAAAATACGGTCGTGAACCTGATATACTTTTTCCTGAAAATCATGGCAAGTGATAATTCACTATCCCGGTCTTTCTGTGCAAATGTATTAGCTTCAGGATTAAAAATTTTTGCTGCATCAGTTTTTTGAATATCCCTTTTTTTCTGGGCAGTCTCTTTCCACATAGGCGATTCTGGCAATTTATACCGAACATAAAATGCCAGGATTGCTGGCGTTATCCCTATAAAATAAAGTGACCTCCATCCGAAAACTGGCATCATGAACAGGCTTATTACTGTAGCTAATATTATGCCGAATGTCCATCCAACCGAAACTATGGTGGACCCCATTCCCCTCCACTTGGCCCTAAAGGATTCTGACATGAGGGTCATCCCTATGCCGTACTCAGCCCCTGTTCCAACCCCGCTGAGAAACCTGGTTACCAGTATCATAGGGTAGTTTATAGATACAGCTGTAAGCGCTGTAAAAACTGAATAGATCAGAATTGAATACGTAAATGTCCTGACCCTGCCATACCTGTCAGCGAGGATGCCAAACATGTAACCTCCTACTACCATGCCACCAGTCAGCACAAATCCTATGAAGCCTTCTTCTGCAGATGAAAGCAGGAATGCCAACCCAATTGCTGAAAGAGTAAGTGAAAGTATGAGTGAATCCATTCCGTCAAGCATATAACCAAGCACTGCAGCTGTGGTAGCCTTTGCCTCATAACCAGGCACAACTTTTGATTCTTGCACCATATTACGACAAAAATATAATTATTTATAAATTTTATGCTATAAAACCGAAAAATTAACTCAATAATTGTCCTAAAAGCGTATCGCCAGCAGATGTTTACTTATGCAATTTTTGCAAAAGCAATTGTTTTTTTGCCAAAAGCTAATAAATCCCTAAAAAAATAGCTACATGAGCTCCGGTGGTGTAGACCGGTTAAGCATGACGGCCTTTCGAGCCGTAGATCGCGGGTTCAAATCCCGCCCGGAGCATTTTACATGCAAAAATTGATACCTTTTAACTCAGCGAGCGGGAAGTCCCCTTGACTTGGCAAGGGGATGAAAGCGAGTGCTTTGTTGCATTAATTGTACCAGATGATCAAACTTGTTTGATATTACTATTTTAATTATTAACGCCACAAATTTACATACCTTGGCAGATAGGGATTGGAAAGAATATAATGAAAAGCTTGTCAACGAGCCCTTTGATATATTTGTTAATGCTGACCTCCTGATTAACCAAGCTGAGCAGCTGAAGAGGATGAATGAAGGAAAGAGGGGAAAGCCCTATGCCTACTCTGATGCACTGATGCTACTGGCCGTAAAGGAGTGGACCTCGGGCAGACCGAGGGCTAAGATGCTGAGGGGGAGCCAGGACAGTATGGGGAAGGGGCTAAAGGTTCCGCTTGGAGTATGACAAGGATAATCCTGTTGACATAGCAGTTGACTCATCAGGCATCAAGATATTCAATAGGTGTGAATGGATCAGGCAGAAGTGAGGAGGGGATGGGTAAAGCTGCACATTTCATGTGATATAGCTAATCACCTAAGCGTGGAGGTAACAGATGAGCGCTGACGGGAAGGAGTTCAGCAAGCTTGTTAACGGTGCAATGGATACTGTTGGCAAAGTGAATAAGGTGTTCGGTGATTCGGCCTATGACTCCAGGGATAACTTCAACTCAGTGCAGGCTATGGGCGCAGAGCCTGTAATAAAGCCCAAGATCAATTCCACTGGAAAATCGAAGGGCTCGTACGTCAGGTCAAAGGTAGTTAGGGAGTTCCTCAATGATCCAATTGCATGAAAGCATAGATACGGACAGAGGTGGAAGCGGTGTTCTCTTCGTTAATGCTAGGAGAGTACGTATCATCAGTGCTTGATGCAGGAATATTCAACGAAATAATAGCCATTTTCACATATAATGTTGTGGAGGCGCATCGCGGTGGCACGAGGCTCGGGTAAGCTGGACAAAGGGGCACGTGCCTTAATTAATTTGTTCATTGGCCGGGAATAATCAATTAATGCAACAAAGCAAAAGCGAGCAAAAGTATTTATAATCATACAGCTATAATAGGACAAGTAATGTGTTAAAAAAAGTATGTTGAAGATCAAGGTAAATAATATGGTTAGTGCGGAAAGGAACAGCAGGATACGGGAGAAAGGCAGGGAGACAAGCGGAAAGGTCAGACTGCAAAAGTATATGAAATAAAATTCGATAAAAGCAAAATATCAAAGCAAAGATCTTATGCACTTCAAAGGCTATTTCTTGAAGGGAAGTGGTTTACAAACTACATGATATAAAAAGGCATAACAGATTCTGTTTCTTATAAAGACAAAAAGGTAAAGGTTGGAGACAAGTTCGAAGGAAGGGAGCTGATTGTATTGTCATCACAGATGAAACAATACCTGATAAAAAGGCTGCAGAGCAACAACAAAACCCTTATTGAAAGGAAAGGGAAAGAAAACTGGAAAGATAAGGTACAGGAAGGCGCTGCATTCAATACCCCTAATGCAGTACGGCATAACCTATAAAATAAAGGATAAAACAGCACAGGGCTCGGGTGATTTCAAAGCAATCGGGATAGATCAAATACCATGTAATGCAGAGTTTGCTATTTTATAGAGAGGAACGGTGATTATGCATGTCATTGCATACCTGCCAAAAGAGGAAAGAGTGCATAACGGCAGAGCAATAGGCATTGACTTAGGCATAAAGAACCAGATTCTCAAATGGAATTAAGGTGCAATATACCAATGTCTGAAAGGATAAAGAAGCTTTACAAAGCCTTTTTAAGATCCCAATATGACAAAAGGTAAAAAAGAGGAACAAAGTTATTACAAAAGATAAAAAGCGAATTTCTGCACCAGAACAATCAGAAGACATAAACAACAAACTTGCGCATTATGTAACAACAAATTATGAATATGTTGCTTACCAAAATGATAAGAGTTGGTCAAGGTTTTACGGAAGGAAGATATACCAAACTTCCATAGGAGGATTCCGCAATTGCCTAAAGGCAAGCACTCCTTTGGAAGTAGGCATGTTCATAAAAACAACTGGCGCATGCATGAATTGTGGCACAGTGCAGCATCTGAACCTATCAGATAGAATGG
>JARVJW010000042.1 GCA_029775955.1 Nitrososphaeria archaeon
ACGCTAACATAGCGCTATGCCAGAAAGCGCGAGATCCTTAACGGGTAAGAGCATGAGGAATGGAAGAGGGCCAAGGAGATGGTTGATGGAGATATTCTTCTCTGCACCCAAAAGGTGGCAACGTAAACTCTAGACGATTTCAGAAGACTGAGCTGTTGCTGTACAGCAGGCCCATATAAGATGGGCAGAATGGATCCACGGGCAGGAGTTGCATTAACATCATTTGGGCTACAAGCTAGTTATTTATAAACTTGGTTGTAATTCATTTCCTGCTTGAAGGCACTGGGCTATCATGCTCAAATATATGTAAGAATCTGGCACCTGCAATTATTCCGATAAGTATACCAGAAGCAATTGAAATTAACCCAACTGTTGATAGAGGGTATTGGTATGGTATAATGTTGCTGTACAGCCCATAAACCATCAGTACAACTGATGTTGCAGCCAAAATTATATCATAAAATTTTTTGGCATTAATCTTCTTGGTAAACAGTGGAAATATAAAAGCCGTTATTGCATGGGACGCATAAAGTGTCACCAGTGAGGCTTCTGTTGATATCAAGTAGAGCCAGGTCAGGTTGCCAAATGCTATGCCTACAGCGTTCAGTAAAATAAAAAATGCCCCAACAGAAATTATAGATATAAGCATGTTTTTATGCATCATTACATGAGTGAGCCTGGCCAGTGCAACGTATGCTGCCAGTGCGGAACCGATCAAGCTTGAGATAGTAAAAATCAGGATCACAAGCGCAAACCCCTGTCCCAAGTACATGCTAGCAAGGTAAAATCCTGGGTATTCTGTGACTGATAACATGTGGCTCACTCCTGAATTTGTATATCCAGCACCAGCTATTTCAAAATACGATGCGAAGAGCACCAGCGCAGAAGCTAAAATATATGCAGTTACATATGACCTTCCTACGGTTCTGCCCCTTCCCTGAGCTTCATAGCCTAAGAAGAACGTCACTCCACCCCCAACCATGACAAACCCCACCCCAAGGGCCCCACTGAAAAAGCTCCCAACTGGCACTTTAAGGGCAAGAGGAGCAATTGATAAACCAGTAACTGAAAGCACTTTTAAACCTAAACCTGTTATTAACAATCCTTCAATGGTTGATGATATAAGTGCATAATAAAATGGCACTCTCAGGCCGGAGAGCATGAAAGCTATTAACATAAATGCAAGTCCAAATTCTAGCAGATCATCTATCAGTGGGCTCAGTTTAAAGAATGATGTAAGAACGATGCCAGTAATATAGGCAGTAGAAGATGGCAGATAGACAGCATAGCTTATCCAGTATAGCCAGCCAGCCATTTTTCCTACGGTTTCTCCTCCACCACTTCTCGCAAAATCGTAAATCCCCCCTGCACTTGCTATGTACTTTGAAAATCTGTAGCCAATTATGACCCATATAAAATATATGAAAACACCCAGTATCCCTGCCAATGTTGTGGATACAAGTGAGTACGTCATTGCGAAAGTCAGGTAAGCTGAAACTGAACCAAGTGGTGCAATGGAACTTATTGCCTGGGAGACGACCAGATACGGTTTTAACGAGGATTCCTTTAGTTCCAGCCTGTGCATAGCTATGTGACATCCTCCCACCTAAGGCATGTGGGCTTCCTCTGTGCAATGTTCTCAGTTCCTCGACACTGCTTGCGTTCCCTGTTGGAACGCATTGGCAAATATCTCCCTGAGCGTAAATTCGGGCAAGCTCTGCTTTTGAGCATACTTATGGCTGCATTTACATCCCTGTCCATTTGCAGACCGCACCTTTTGCAAATGTATATTATTTCTGAAATTGGCATCTCCTGAATATTGCCACACCTGCTACATTCATTTGAGGTGTTCCTTGCATCTACCTTCACTATCATACCAGCACTTTCAGCCTTGTATGAAAGCATTTGGGTAAATCTGTTCAATGAAGCGTTCTGTATTGCTTGTGCTAGACTGTGGTTCTTTTCCATGTTTTGTATGCTCAATGCCTCTACCGCAAAACTGTACCCAGATTTTACTAACTCATCACTCAGTTTATTGTAGAAATCCTTTGAGAGGTTGAGCTGCATTTCTATCTCTTTCTGCCTATTTGCATCGGGATAAATCATAAATTTGTATGCCCTTGTTAGTTCCATTCCCTTTTGTATTGTCATTAATTTTTATATACCTTTTTACTGAAGCTTCCATCCCTGAAGAATGTTGGATTTCCCGCTCACTTTGTTAAAAATTCCACTTTAGCAAATATTACAATAAGTGCTGCTATAACAATAATCGCAGACATAATATAATAAATGCTAGCTATCAAAGGCACCTGATGAATGCCAAGCAAAGCTATATATACCGCTAAAACTATTGCCCCCACTGATACTATTTTTAAAATCACACCTTTAGGATCCACCTGCTAACCCAACTCCCTCAACTTATCTGGAAGATATTTATCCACTATATAAGTTAAACCGTATCTGGCAAATGCCTCCTGTTCAGATTTTCTTCTTGCCTTCAAAAACTCATCGATTTGATCCTTCCATATTTGTTCAGTGTACCTTGGGTCATCCCTTAACTCATATAGCCTTTTAATATCAACTTCCGTCAATGGATCGCTTGGCAACTTATATTTTTTTATATCAGTAGCCCATACGCCAGCCCAAACCGCATCAGGTGTTGTAAGGTCTGTTATATGAGCTGCATTTGCTGAACCTGAGATTATGACCATGGCTATATGCATGCCCCAGGGATCGGCATCTGTAAAAATAAATATGGGAAGGTCTAGCTCCTTGCGTAGCCTCCGAATCAAGTACCTAGTGCTCCTTGGAGCCTGACCTGCAGTATCTATAAGAACAGCTTTGTACTTTTCATGGACCTTTTCCTCTATGAACCTAGTGAAAAGCGCCCCCTTTTCTATTACAATTACCCTCTCTGCTGCTGTCTTAACAAATGATGAAGTAGTAAGAGCAGGTCCTATCATTACACCATCTGGGTGAGATGTGAGGTCGAGTTTTCTCCCTTCATAACCTGGAACATTATATTCAATCGTTAAATTGCCAAAAATTGCACTCCTTTCTTCTGGATAAATGTTCAGGTCCTCTCTAGCTGAGCCTACAAGGCTTTCCAGTTCTGTTATTATCTCATCTGACTCTGCCTGATCTTCAAAATCCACATGGTATGCCTGCGCTGAATAATAGATGTCCCTCAGTGTAGAGGTCTTATTTTCCATCATCAAATGCTTGCTAAAAAAGGCTATCCATAACAACTGGGAAAATGGCCTAAGGTGTTTTGTATTTTTTGCATTTCTTTTAACCTTTTCAGGTCCTAGCACATATTGCTTAAGCTTCTTGTCATACTGTATGTTGCTTACTGACCTGCTAGGTATTTCCACACATGGATACTTCCCACTGGCTAGGTCATTGTAAACCTGGTTTCCAAGGTCCCTAAGCCTTCTGACCATCCACTCTTTCTTGTACCTCAATTTCCTCCTCCCCAATGCTAATCAGCTTATTCACATCAGGTACACCCTTTTCTGAGAGGTCAGATGAAAACTTTGCTATTAGAGGCAGATATTTTTTGTACATATTTTGCTTCTTTTTTACAACTTCTATTCTTGACCTCTTATTAATAAATATCGATAAAGATCTCAAAACTATCCTAAGCGCGTTCCTTATTTCTCTATCAACCTCTGGCCTATCAGCAACGTACTCCTTGCCCATCGTTTTATATGGCACTTTTGTTGAGCATATATGAGTTATTACTGTAATTGGGTCATCAATAGTAAGATGGTACCTTTTCCAATCTATTTCTTCATTCAGCACCCTATAAGCCACATCGTTACCTTCATCATAAAGTAATGGTATCCTGTTTGCATACCTGAAAAGTCTAATTCCGCCATCCCTATTTTCATATGATACAGCAACTTCAATAATAAATGGATAGCCTTCATATGAAAGAGGCGTCCTTGTCAATGCTTCATTAAATTCTGGGTTAAGCTCCTTCTTGATGCCTTCCTTAAGCAATTCTCTTCCTATTGGTGAAAGGCAGCTTGCATCTGGCGGCAAAAATTTATCATAATTCCTTAGTGCACTTTCCAACTTTACTAGATCTTCATGAGTGAGAGAGCGCGGGTCAGTGTCTGGGTCAATCCCAGCATACTGAAGAAATGATAATGCTGTTTTTTTACCGACCCGGTGAAAGTTCTTTGTCAAAAAATTTATCATGTTACCCTTCTTCCACACCCTTACCATTCTTCTTATCATTTCAATGTCAACTCCTTTGGGGTGTGGCTTAACTTCCACTGGTGCAGGAGGTATTACAGTAGTGGTTCTTCTGTACATGTAAACCTCGCCAGTGGGGTCAATAAACAGGATGTTGGCATAAGGGGTAACTATAGCAACACGCTTAATATACTCCTTAACTTTTGCTGCTGAGCGCATATAATCACCTACTAAGCTCATCCTTACCCTGGTTCCTCTCCACCCTGACGCTCCTGCAATATTGTGGTCAATTACAATTGGTTTGTTTTTTTCAATGTCTATGAAAAGTGAATAATGGCTGTAGTTCACTCCATCTTGGCTGCTATCAATTGATACTGGTTTATTTGTAGTTATCTGAGCGTAAAGTACACTCATTGTCGCACCCATTCCAAATGTCCCACGAGCCTGTTTAAGCCCAAACTTCGTGCCATAAAACACCTTTCCTAACGCCATGGGTATCTTATCGTCAGGCATTCCGATTCCGTTATCCTGAACCGAAAGTTCGTATTCCCTTATGTCATTTTCTGAACTATCAACCTGTGTTATTTTAACATATATATCAGGGAGTATGCCATAGCTGTCGCATGCATCAAGTGAATTTTCAACAAGTTCTCTGAGCGCTGAATAAAGCGCCCTTGAAGGGTTACTAAAACCTGCAAGATCCCTGTTTCTGTAGAAAAAATCGCTGGGGGATATTTCTTGGAAACTCATATGCCAGTATCCCACAACTTCAGGCGATCTTTCTTCATGATGCTCCTGTACTTTTCTAGTCTAGCAAATACAGATGCATGCCTTGCCCCAGTTATCAGGTCATTTATCGCATCAGCGGCCAACTTTGCATTATCTGGCCTACCAATTATTGAAATATGATCACCATATATTGAAATTCTAGTTTCCGTTAATTGTTCAATCTTCCTGCGTGCTGAGCCGTTAGTTCCTATTAGCCTTGATCTGATCCTCACGAGACTATTTTTTGTGGAAACATAATCCCTTAATTCCAATCCTATCATAACTGCTCTGCCATCTATGAGATCTGATGCACTATAGGGGGAAAACCCTCTGGACAGCGCCTCAATATATGCAGTTGCTGTAACAGGGTCAGATTCATTATCTGATGATTCAATTTTCACCAAACTATCATCTAAAGTGATTTTAACCTTAAAGGTTCTCTCTATAAAACTCTTCTGGGATCCGCCAGACCCTATTATTACACCAAGCCTGTCTTTGCTGACCCGCAGAACTTTCTCAAATTCCATCAATTAGTTTTATTTGCCTTATAATTTAAAATTTTCTAATTGCATTACAGCCATGTGTTATAGAATTTCATATTTTAGCATATGTTCTATAACCGGGTCAGGAATCATATAACTAGATAAAGTATTTACAACTAAACCTTTCCTTATAAGAGAATATAGGTTTCGCTTTAAATGAGTGCCGGCAAAGCTTATGCTCTGCTTGCGCGATATGAGCCTGAGCATTTCTATTTCTTTTTTTGAAAGTTCAACCAACTGCCCAAGAATGTATTTCAAGGCTCTATCATCCCTGTAAATTCCATCTGGATTGCAGAGGCCTTCAACCATTCTGACTCCAGAAAGTGTCAACCATACTGGTATACCTTCTGTTATCCTATAATATTCATATATCTTTTTTTTAGGGCATATGGCTCCATAGAACTCAAGCCCTTCATAAAGAAAGTTAAGTGAAGTTGGTTCATCAAAAGGCTTGAGGTCAATCCATTCCACCAGGTCATCAAATGGCAGTTGTTTGCTTTTAATTGTTTCATGCATAGCCCCCATTTCAGAACTTATCATTATTACCTGAAAGTCACCGTGTTTTATGCCATGATATAAAACACCCATAAAGTGATTATAGAGCCTGCCTAGTCTCCTTGCGTGAGTTATCTCGTCAAGGACAAGAACCGGACTGCTTACGTTAGCAATATATGAACTAAAATAGGCATCTATAAAACTTGAAGCACTAAAGCTACTAGTCAACATATTCTGTATCATTTTGTTAAGGCCGCTTAATTTTTCATCTATTCCAGAAATTCCCCTGGCTTCATAAAAGCCTTTTATGAGCTGCTGTACCAGGTTTAATGAGCTGTAAACATTCTCAAGTGTTATCCAAATAACCACTTTATCTGTAATATTTTCTGTCACTGCTTTTGCAAGCGAAGACTTACCCATTCCCTTAATTGAACCAAGCACAACTGAACCGTTACTGGATAAAATGCTGATAAGTTTTTTTGCTTCATTATCCCTATCATAAAGGTCCACTTTTCCCGCTAATCTGTTTAAGTTAAACTTTGCTTTCAATAGTATTTTATATACCCTGTTTTTTATAAACTTGCTCTCCTAAGATAGCTTGTAGCTCAACTTGACACTTATGTCAACTATTTCTGTCTTGATTTATAGTGTTTGTCATCAAGTGTTGTCATGCCCATTGATATGTCCTGGCACGACTATAACGAAGCATTAGTAGAAAGGGAAGCATGATCCTGTACTCCTGGAAGGAGGAGCCGCGAGAGATGAACGGCAGCAACAAGGTAGGTTCGTGTACCCGGATTCGTACATCGAATTCCTGTCATTCCTAAAGGTTGGCCTTGACATCTACAGGGGATTACCAGGTCGCTCTCCTAATACATTAAACCCATGCAGGAGGTACACTTTACTCAAATAAGGATGCTGTCCATGGTGAGGAAAAGGAAGTTAGGGCCGATCACGGCTACAAATGACAAGGAGGGACCATAGTTGTGGACTCGGCATATCCACCACAAAGAAGGGCCCCTATATAGAGCAGATGTGGAAGAAGTTCATCAAGCTGCACATAATGGCCGATAGGAAGGGCAAGGTGGTCGGGTTCAGGGTCACCTCTGAAAGGACAGGCAATACCAAGAAGTTCGTGCCCCTCGTAAAGGAAGTAGTGAGGAAGAAAGGGAACATAGGCCTAAGCCGCCTACGACTCAAAGAAGGAGCAGCTGGGCATAGAGCCGGCCATAAACCTGAGGAATGCTGTAGCCAACTCTGAGGGGTCCTATGCTAGGAAGCGGGAGGTCTTTAACAGGCTAGGACGTGAGGGATGGAAGCGGGCTAAGGAATATTGGGGTGAAAACAAAGTTAAATGATGTGAAAAGTGAAGGTAATGCCTCAAGATATCATAGAGCACCATTGTAAAAAGGAAGCATTTACTGATGAGGGTGTTTGATTGCATCCATGAAGCATGGGACAGACCATAACTTCTAAACGTTAACATAAATCATAACCTTATATTAAAGATTTATTTTCTTGTATTATTTTTACACCCTCGCTGGCTAGAGCGTTCGCGTCCTTTCTCTTTGTGGACTGAGCAAAAACCCTGAATACAGGCTCCGTCCCAGAGGGCCTGATCAGCAGCCACCTATGCTTACCCATGTAGACCTTTATTCCATCAAGTTTATTGATTTTATATCCTTTAAATGCCTCAGATACCTTTTCCATAACTTTTTGCTTTATTTCATCCTGACAACGCACTTCCCTCTTGATTAGGTAGAAAAATGGCACTTCCTTTGACAGTTCATTTAACGGTTTATTAAGGGAAAGCAACATGATGGTAGAATATATTGCATCACCATACATTAGTACCTTTGGCCAAATAAATTTGCCAGATTCTTCAATAGCAAAAACTGAATCCTTGTGCTTTCTTATTGATTCTGCAATTGATGGTGGACCAACTTTTGTGACTATTAATTTTCCGCCTGCAGATTTCACTGCTTCACTAACGCTATCAGATGTATTTATAGTTGTTATGATTTTTCCGCCTTTTGTTACTGCGTGCGACGCAAATATTGCTCCAGTGACATCACCCCAGACTAACCTGCCGCTCTCGTCAATAAAGATGGCTCTGTCACCATCAGAATCAGTTGCAATCCCAAGTGCTTCTGATTTACGACGAACAAGTGAAATTACCTCACTTAAATGAGCTGGAATGGGGCTTGGTAGTCTATTTGGAAAATTATATAATGGTAATTTATTTATCACAGTATGGTTTAATCCAAGGTCAGAAAAAACTAGTTGAGCAAGCGGACCAATGGTGCCGTTGCCGGCGTCAAAAATTATGTTTCCACTGTGAATTTTTGGGGCATCTCTCCTGATGCTTGTAAGATAAGTGTCTGAATAGTCATAAAAAGTTTCATATTTTCCCATTTTAGTCCATGACAATTCACTTAGATTGCCTTTTCTATACACTTTCTCAACTGATTCACTATCAGCTGGCCCAAGTTCTCCAGTATCAGACAAAAAGAAAAGTATCCCTGTTATTGGAGGTGGAGTGTGGCTGCCGGTTACCGAAATGGCCGAATCATATTTCAGCTCCCTCATTATTCTTATGGTTACCGGGGTTGGTGAAATTCCAAGATCTACTACATTTACCCCTGATGAAAGGAGAGCAGACGTAACAGCCATGGCTACTGGCACACTTTGTGCCCTATTATCTCGCCCTATGGTTAGGCTATTTATATGGTACACCTTTACAAAGGCTTGAGTTATTTTATATGCAAATGTCGGCGTTAGGGTACTGTTTATAAAGCCCCTGACACCTGAAGTTCCAAATATCATGACAGATATCGAATTATTGCCTTTAAAATAGATTTCCGTTATTAGTGAACTACTTACGTCTTAAGCAAGCCGTAGGCTTCTTGCTTCATAGGAACAGGCTTGCTTCGCAGTAGAGGCAGTTCCTCCACGTGCTGTTCTAGGCCCACAACAGAATGCTGCGCGCAGCATCCCTGTCAAGGATGAGTCAAGACCGAATGCGTTAATCAGTAAGTTTCTTAAGAACCATTCAGAGTACTTCAATGTCGCTGGATTGATTACGCGCCCGCCACGCCTTTCTGCCCTGTAGGCAGTTGGCGAAGTTGTCCCCAAAAGTCCATTATTGCCGATGTGAGCGAATGTTTTTTTCACCATATTCTGAATCTTTAAAGACAATCAATTTGTTATCATTAATGAGCTTGTGAGTGAAGTCGTCCCTATGCCTCCTACCGTGCGCCATAGTTATATACGAACTTTCCCCCTGTTCTCTGAACATTTTTCTTGTGAGCGCCCTCTGCAGGTACTTGATACACTCAGCCGAATACGCAAATTCTAGTGTTCCGAGTGCTATGGTATTCAAGACACCTACGTCAATCGATTGAACCCTGCCACGGTTAATGCTATGAACCACTGGCCTATGTCACGTATGACAGTGAGCTCCTTTCCTTTCTATAGGTCGATGCAACTTGGCCTATCTTTGAAAGGTAAATTTTATTACCAATAATTTTGGACTGAGTATGTGTTTTCGTTTAGATTTTGCAACATCAAAAGGCTCCATATGCCTCAGCCGAAATGTAAATTCCTGCATAATACATTCAGAAATTTGTCGTTATGATATAATATGTGAGAGCTGTTCTACCGTCTGGACTTGTTTTTTACCCTGTAATCCATAAGCCTGTTGTAAAGTGTCTGAGCCTACTTAGATAATAAACTGTCTCGCAAATGCTCAGGATAAAAACTTTGTTTTCTTTCATCCAAGTGGATTTAAAATCATATCATAAATTTCTTCAGCTGCCTATAATCATGTATGTAACTTAACCAATCAACTTTATCAAAAATTAATGTTTTGCTTTTTAGGGCATTCCCTATTTTAGCAGCAGATATATATGGTGTTTCAAAAGTCACATCAACTTGCATTACTTTTTCTTTGCCCAACAGCTCTATGGC
This sequence comes from Nitrososphaeria archaeon, assembly GCA_029775955.1. Taxonomy (GTDB): domain Archaea; phylum Thermoproteota; class Nitrososphaeria; order Conexivisphaerales; family UBA164; genus KM4347-05. Next base: position 9,978 of record JARVJW010000042.1, read on the forward strand.
TTCTGCCAAGCATTTATCCACAAATTCTGCCGTTAAATTTTCTCTTATTTGAATAAGTTCATAATTTCTTATTATATACCTATAGTAAAGCACAAATGGATTGCACCTGATGACTACAGCATTTATAACTTCTTCCTTATCTACTAGGCGTAGTGCATATGTGCCTGAAATTATATAGTTGCTGCTTAAGCTGTCAAATGCTTCTTTAGCCTTTTTTTCATTAATTATAATTTCGTTGTTTATGTATCTTGCTGCATTGACACTAAGTAAAAAAGAACTGTATTCAAAAAATGGTATGCCTGTCATGCGGGAGAGGTCCGTAGCGATTGTCCTTTTACCAACAGCCGGGCATCCGGCTATAATTATGTGTTTTTTCATCTTCTACAACACCTATCTAATTTGCCTGTGTAAAGCTTCTTGTATTATACATTGCATCAACACAGGGTTCCGCTATCGACTGTAGATATATTCTGCCCACAAAATTTTTCCCATTTTACGTTGAAAATAGCATTTAAATTACCTATCATAACTCTCTGATTAATAGGTAATTTATAAATAATCCTTCTGACATCCTCCCACCTAAGGCATGTGGGCTTCCCCTGTGCAATGTTTTCAGTTCCTCGACACTGCTTGCGTTCCCTGTTGGAACGCATTGGCAAATATCTCCCTGAGCGTAAATTCGGGCAAGTCCTGCTTTTGAGCATATTTATGGCTGCAT
>JARVJW010000090.1 GCA_029775955.1 Nitrososphaeria archaeon
ATAATTCAGGAATAACGAAAGGGTCATAAAGCAATGCAGAGCTGTCGCTGTAATTAATTACACCATGGTCAAGGAGGGATTGCAAGAATGGCAAGCCTGAGGATAGATAATACGGCATTTGTGACAAACCTGAATTTTGATGGCGCTGAACATATGATAAGTGCAATCCCTGAGGAGTACAGGTGGGGAATATAGACTTCATACATGGTTGAAGAGGCCATCAAGCAGGAATTTTGTTGTAAGGGTTGTTGCAATAATACTGTACAATGCTTGTACCAGCAATCACTGCATATGAATTCAGGCGCACAGTTGAAAGGTGATAAGGGGAAGGAACTGGCCCACCTAAATGGTAGTGTACGATGAGGTTTAGCGGGAGCCAAATGGTTAAAATTTAAATTGCATTTTTTAGTTTAGCATGTTTTCCAATTATGCAAAGCTTATCTAATTAGAAGTGAAACATTGCTACTTGCGGAACTACTGATGCAATCTCGCTTAAATTTAAGCAACAGCTTTGATAAATTCAGCAATTGAAGGGACTATATCCACTACATCTACTCCATTCCAGGGAATTACGTTTGTTGAAATTATGTTAGCTATTGGAAACAAAGGTGATGGATCATTTTCAAAATAAGTTGAGAATACATATATGTTGTACAGCTTTTCAAAATATGTCATAATTATCGGCTTCAATGATAATGGGTTTTCAATAAAATTATCAATTATAAGTATATCCCTTTCGCTTTTTCCTATAGAGTTTTCAATAACTTTGCTTTGCACAAGTAATTCGCTATTAAAAGTTATAACTTTGGCTTTTATACCAACCTGTTTGAATTTGTTTATTAGTATTGGAAATGCTGATAAATTTATCGCCGGTTTACCCGTAACTCCAAGTTTCGATATGGGTGTCAAGTCAAAAAAGATAACTCGACCTATTTCATTTATTTTGGACATTTCTTTTTCAAAATCATCAACGTCGTCATCATTCTGATGGGGGCTTGGCAACAATAATAATGCTTCTACATAACCAACTGAAGATAATGACTCTATAATATCCTTTAGTTTTTCCGTTTCTGCAGCCGTTTTTCTATGGTAACTCCAAAGAACTATGAATCTTTCGCCAGATGATAAAGACGCTGAGGAGGGGTATGAACCAGATCCTGTCAACTTTGAAAGAGATAAAGCTATGTGCTTTAGCCTTGGATCGTATATTATCGAAAAATTTTTCATTTTTCAGTTTTCCTTTTTTTCTGTATTTGATTCATCTTGTGGTGCTTCTTCAACAGGTTTTGGTGCAGGTGTAGTTAAAAGAGTGTACCCTATCCATGCCAATACACCAAGCAATGCAGTTACTACAATGAATGCAGTTATCTGCAACAGTATTAATGGATATATTATATCAAGATAGGCGTAAATAAAGATCACAATTATGCTCGCAACCATTATCAGTGCTCCTAATGCCTTATCATTACTCATACATTTATGTAGAGAATCACGCATTTAAAAATATTTTTATTTTCAACATTAATCAAATTCTGCCTCAACTGCACCAAGTTCACTCACTTTGCCTATATCGTACCCGTTAAGCGTAATAGCTTCTAAATTAGCAATGTTTATTTTAAAAAATGGAATTTGCATATTAAAATTTTTAATTGAAAATCCTGGTAAAAGGTCGTTAAATGGCGGCATAAGGATTAATGTTTTTTTGCCGAGTTTGCCAATAAGCCAAACTGGATACTTACCACCAGCGTACTTGATAAAAAAATGAAAGTGAGCCATAATGATGACGTCAGACCCACTTGCCATCTTTGAGGGTCTTGCGTGCCCATGTAGCAAAGTTATTTTCTTACCTCGCTCCTCTAAAACTAATCCTTTTGGAGATGCAAATTTTATTTCATTTGCTAGAATTTTGTCCAACAGTGCATCATGATTGCCTGGAATCAAAGTAACTGTAAACTTTTCCTTCATAAAAGTAATAAGCTGAAAAAGTTCATGCGATTCCTCTATAGTAGGCATAATTATGGAGTTCTTCAGATCGCCAACAATGTAAAGCTCATTAGCCTGGCTAAGCTCAGCTATGGATAAAATTCGTTCCTTATATCTTGGGAGCATATTTGGTATATGTATTCCCTTATCTCTTGCTGCAAGTTCATAGCCAACATGTAAATCAGCTATGGCAACTTTTGAGTGCCCTATTTTCAGCGCAGGATATCCTTCTATGAAGCTTAAAGAGTCAGGTAAAGATGAAACGGCGCTCACTTTATATTCTCTAAAACCAATGGCGCAACTTCTGAGAATACATATCTAACAAGGTCATCAAGTGTGCCCTTTGAGAACATTGTTATTACACAATTCCTTGTTAACCCAATGATTTGGTTTATGTTCTTCGCTTTTACTACAATGTACCAAAGAAGCCCATGATCCTGATATTCTTTAAACAGGTCTGTCTGAGAAAGCATGTCCCCATACAATGCCAGCACATTAACGTTGGGTATATCCACCTGGTCAAAATACGCCACCCTTGTTTCATCTAAGCTCTGCTGGTAATAATTTAAAAACACAGGTGGTTGTACCCTCGCTTCAACCACAAATCCTGGCCTTATAAACAGCGCCTTGCTTATTTCATTGGCCATATAATTTGCCAATGGCTTCTTTGCTAATATAAATAAAAACATAATTTCGTTTACCATTTTGAAAAAGATAGGTATCGATACTGTGGATACATTGGGCTTTTTTCCATCCTTGGTTCCAAGGTAAATAATTTTATCCCAATATATTGTTCCAATAAGGTCATTATCTGTAACAGAAGTAATAGAAAATTCTATGGTGAGGTTAATTTTGCTTTCAGGGTCCTCCTGTACAACTTTAAATGAAGCTAGCTTTTCTGCTAGACTTTGAAATCTTTCCTTAGTATTTACCTTGAATAGCTTTCCAGCTAACATTAAATTTCACCTAGGTATATATATTTGTGTTAGGCTTATATTCTCCCTGTGTACTTTCTTTTAGAAGTTCTGCTTCAATAGTTTCTGCCCCCTTAATAAGGGGTGAAGTGTCAACTTTAAATCCATAATAGTCAGAAGTTACCTGAACAGCTGTAGCTGCTGCCCTTGGATCAATTCTATCTGATGATGCGTAAACCAAGATTGCCACAGCAGGGAAGTTCATTATCTCAAAATAATTCAATAGTATAGCCACTGGCCCAACTATTATGTGATCGTCCTCTAGGGGTTTGGCCTCCTTAAGTACATTCTTTTTATGGTAGCTTGATGTAGCTGCTATTCTATAAAGCGAGTTGTCATTTTTCAAAGAAGAATCAAGTCCACCTATAAGGAAAACTTCCTTGACCCCCTTTTTCATTATATTATCTGCAAACTCTCTGTAAAATTCAACTTCCTGTTCCTTTTGCAACGGAACATCAACCTTAAACAGCGATAAACTCTCATTCTTATATATTTCATATGGTGTGCTTATTTTACCGCCATTAAGCGTCGAAACTGGCGCACCATAACTATAATCAACAATGCAACACCTTTTCAAATAAAGCTTCTGTATAAGGTACTTAACAGACCAGTAACCCGTAGCACCTATTCCATGAAAACCGCTTATTAGGCTTAATCCTTTTAATGATGCGTTTCTCGGGTAAAAAGTTATAGAATTCAACCCATAAGATGTAAATTTATGTAATTAAAAAACATATTGGTTATTGTCTGATAATAAATTTATTTAATGAAAATTCCGTGTTTCAAAACCTCCTAATTGTTAAACAATTCAAATGCACACCATCATGGCGCTCATATTAGATACGTCATTCTCAAAAAAATTGCCTTTATATCAAATATAAAATCTTATCAACAGTGAGCTGGAAAATCCACGCCATTTATGAATGAAAATATTTATCCAATATGGGTCTGGTGATACCATAGCTATCATCTATGAATGGCGAAGACAGGTAAGATATCCATCCTATTGAAGCTGAACTCCTTTGTTATATGTCAATGCTGGTACATGATTGTAGATCTGCACCTTTCCTACATCTACACCAACATACATCACCTCCTAGCTTGCATCAGGCCGCATTCACTCATCTGGGTTCCATTTCTTCAGCAGCTCAGATTAGTCATATTAACGGTCGCAAAGACCATGCTTTGGATGGACTACCAGCCAACATAGTATAGAAGGCGTCTATCATAAAGTCATGTTAAATGGTTCTTGGCTTTGAAAAGAAGACATATAACAAGCTGGACAGGGGCACATACAAACATGTAAGCGATCCCCACACTTCCATCTAGTCTGGTGCAGGCGGCTAGAGATACGGCATAAGCATTGAAGCAGACAGAGCAAATCAATCCGCAGGTCTTCATATACAATAGAACGTTCTACCCTGACTTACAGCCTCCTTAACAACTGTAAAGGGAAAGTTGGTCTTTCCAGTTGCCAACTCACCGTTGATTGAGAAATATAGGGGTCAATACATTAATGCACAGCTCACCATAAAGGAAAGGAATATGTTCTTAGTGGTTCAGATAGCAGAAAAGAAGAGAGACGTAAAATTTGTGGGGATAGATGGGGGTATAAAGAACACAGCTGTTCTGTCAAAGTTATTCAATTCAAAGCGAGGGGTAAAGGTATCAATATAACAGAAAGAGATTGCAGCACGTGGGCACTCGTTATGCTCACCGCAAAGAGGTGAGTGGAAGATAGAGACGATTTGCGCTTAACCATGCAATAAGAGTGAACCTGCCCTTTGACGTCTTGAGCCAAAAAAGATGAGAAACAGGGGAAGGAGATTCAAGCTCAGTCTCCTCAAGCAATTCATTAAATACAAGGCCATGGGCAAAACAATGTTGTTTGTAAACAAGATATACACATAAATGCTCAAAATGCGGTTATACCAATAAGAACAACAGAAAGAGCTTTTTAATTGCCTGAACTGTGGTTTTTGGTTAAATGCCTCAAGGAACATTGAAGTGCTAAGTGTTGCTGTCAACCAGCCAATCGTTAGCTCGGTGAACCCATGCCTACAGGCATAGGCCAGCGACAAGTTAACTCCTTTAGGGGGTTAATATTTGACTTATGGTTATACGTCTATTTAAGCTGCTGCATTCTATGGTTGCACCTAAACACTAGATCAGAACCTTATGCGTTCCTTTTATAATTTTCTTGTATTGTATCTTCTACTTTCATAAAATATATTTTTGTAGCTATTGGCATTTTCGGCAAATTGTCTTCAATAGCCCTTAAAAGATAAGATATAGCCCTTTTTGATATATCAACCTTAAATTTCATAGGCAATATTGGATCTTGAATTACCATAAATTTATCCCTCATTTCTTCTGGTGCTATTTTTTTATAATCCTCTTGGATTATTTGGTACCATTCCATTAAAACTTCAGGTGATAAGCCCTCTTTTTGATCAACTATGGTCTGAACAAGCTTAGCAATTGTGTCAATGCTTAAAACATCATCACTCATTTTGTAAATATTATAATAAGACAAGTTAAAAAAGTTTACCAATACGGTAATTTGTTGCATTAATTAAAAACTTGGCTCAATTATTGAAAAATTAGGAATAATTGCAATTCATAGTAAATGATTTGAATGCTGCTATAAACATCCTAAAATTGGATCTAATAAAAGTAGGAACGATCCAGAATTTTTGCCGGTAGAAAGTTTTACGGTGAACCCCCAAAAGAAGGCCTACAAGTTGTCACTCTATGAAGCAGGAACCTTTCAAGGGTAAGAGGATGTAAATTATTAAATAATATGAAGATGGACATCGTAAATGAATAACCCTGCATCAACTACGCCTGGTAAAAGCTTTACTTTTCCATATATTGGTCGTAGATCGTCCTGGTTCATATATGTTATATCCATAATCATGTTTCCATTTTCTGTAAATAAGGGATAGCCTTTTTGATCTTTCCTAAGTTGCCATTTTAATTCTAAATTATCCAATTTCTTCTGAACTAGATTGATTGCAAATGGCATTACTTCAACTGGTAATGGATGAGTTAAGTTCTTGGACAATTTTTCCTTTGTAATAAAGACATGCCTCTCTCGCGCCATTTCCCATATAATTCTTTCTCTTGTTAGGGCTCCCCCACCTCCTTTTATAATGTAATTATTTATTGAGCTAACTTCATCTGCTCCATCTATTACTACATCAATGCCATTGATTGGTGGTTCTATAATAGTGTAATATTCCAAAACAAGAAACTTTATCTGAGAAGACGAAGCAACAGCATTGGGTTTAACGCCTAATTTTTTAAATTCAGTACCCAGCATTTTAGCTACTGTGTATGCTGCCATACCGCTTCCTAGACCAATTACAGGAAATGGCCTCATGTTAACTGAGCTTTTAACAAAATCCCCCAAATTGTCTTCCATGGTATTATGTACGGCACAATTATATTTGAGCATAGTGGTTCCAGAGTTTATAGCTAAATCCTTACCAGCAATTAAATTTCCAAATAATCCAGTATTTCATTAATTTTACTTTCTGATAGTTGCATTTGATGTAATATAGTATACCTTTCCGGCCTAAGCGTCGGTGCCATAATAATGGCTTTAACTATCGTGTTCCTATTAATGCCTAACTCTTTATAGGAAACTGGAAGGCCTGCTTTACTCAGACTTAATTTTATTTTATTCCAATTCAATTTATATAAATAAGAAGTAAAGACAGTGTTAATTCCGACCTTTTCACCATGCATTCCCAGTCCTGGTGCAAGCACATCTAGAGCATGCGTTATAAGGTGCTCGCTTCCACTGAGCGGCCTGCTTGATCCAGCTATGCCACCAGCAACTCCAGCACTTATCAGAGCCTCTAGCAGGTTCTTTACAGAGTCCAACTGAAGATTGCCGATGCCTTCAGCACTTGCAAGTGCATGCCTGGCACTTTCAAGAGCCAACTTTGACGCATACTCACCATAATATTCCCCATTTTTCTTCCATCCCAGATACCAATCCCTAACTGAAGTTATTTTGCCTATTAAATCCCCCAACCCGCTGTTAATTTGACCTTTTGGTGCTTTCATTATAATTGATATATCAGCTATTACCCCTAATGGAGGCTTAACCTTAAGTGAGTAAGGGTATTTACCGCCCCTTAACGAAGAAAAGGGGCTTGCTATCCCATCATTAGAGGCATTTGTTGGCACGCTAAGCACTGGCATATTTAATTTAAAACCTACATATTTTGCTATATCCAAAGTTTTTCCGCCTCCTATGCCAATTACAAAAAGGTAATTTGATGATCCAATGTCAGCAAGCACCCGTTCAGCTTCATTATAAGTTGGTTCATTGACGATAAAAGTATCATAGGAAAATTCTGAAAGTGAGCTATCTATTTCCCGGTTATATATTTTCAATACATGTGGTCCAGTAATTATCAGACCCTTATTTTTGAACTTTAATATATGTGAAATGCTATTTTTGTTAAATGACCCCTCTCCAATTATTACTATTTGCGGCAATTCCATTATATGCTGCATTTTAAACTACACCAATAAAATCTTCAAGTTTTGTTTCATATTTCTCTAATATTTCTTCGAAAATTAAGTGGTGATTTTCCTTGACAAACTTTCCGCCAACTACAACATCTTTCACAGCTTCTTTTCCCCCCTGATAAACTATTGAGGAAATTAGATCCCAAGACGGCTTGATTTTTGTAAGGTCAACTGTAATAAAATCCGCTAACATATCATTCTTCAGATATCCAGCATTTATTCCCAGCGCTTTGTGCCCATTTGCAGTGGCCATTTTTAATGCCTTTCTTGCATTTATCTTAGTGTTTGCGCTGCTAGCCCTTGATAACATGACACTCATCTTCATTTCATTAAACATATCAAGTGTTTCAGAACTCCCAGCACCGTCAGTCCCCAGGCTTATATTTACATTCAAGTCATCCATTTTGTTTATTTTTGCAATTCCACTTCCAAGTCTGGCATTCGAAACTGGGCAGTGGGCAATATTTACACTAGCGGCTGCAATCTGAAATATTTCTTCATCACTTAAGTGCACTGCATGAGCGGCTATTAATCCCTTTTTAAGCAAGCCAACTGAATTTAAATACTGAACTGGACTTAATCCATACTTCTTTTTTATTTGTACACTTTCATCTAACGTTTCAGAAAGATGTATCTGGATTTTGTATCCCTTAATGCTGGCTATTTTTGTCAATAGATCTTTTGAAACTCCATAAAGGGAATGTGGGGAAAGAACCATTTCTATGCCATACTGGGCAAGCGACCTGGCATAACTATCAACATCTCTTATTCTTTTCCAGCTTTCTTCTTTCATATATTCCACTGTATCCAAAAAGGAAAGCCCAAGCTTTGCCCTAATTGGAAAATTAAGTTTGATTAGCGCGCTCACCATTGGCTGTATATCATAAAAATCCAAAAATGATGTTATTCCAGAATCCAGCATTTCGCTGATTCCTACGATATTACCAATTAAAAGTTCATCATGTTTAAGTCTGCCCTCAACCTTCCAAATTTTTTCAAGCCATGAATTCAAGCTATCCTGCTCACCTATTCCTCTCATAAGCGTCATGGCTACATGAGAATGAGTGTTAGCAAAGCTAGGGAGAAATATTGATTGGCCTAAATCATAAACTTCATCATAATCCATTCCTTTCTGAATAGGCCCAGCATAAATTATCTTGCCATCTTCGACCAATATAGCAGGATCAGAAATCAGCTGCCCTTCAGAATCGGGCAACATGTATTTTGCTTTAAATAATTCTTTCAAGATTTCTTTTGATATTTTTCAAAAAATTGTACTTCTGTAAATTCTGGAAATAGGTCAAAGCAATCATTGGCTATTGCCCTTTTTAAATACTGCAATCCATTCATCAAGTATGTTTCTGGAGGCAACTCTATTTTTAGAATTCCATTCTCAAATGTGAACTGGGGATTATCAACGTTAATTCTCCTCTGCAATACATTTGTTACCTTTTCATTTAAATCAGTTAATTCCTTAACAATTTCTACATCATATATTATGGTTTTACCAGCCAATCTGTCATTAAAGTCAACTTGAACCCTACCACTTCCAATTGAAATCACCGTTCCATGCTGATTATCTATTTCTACTTCTGCACCTACCTGTAAATCTTTCGCTTTATCACCAAATTTCCTGATCGGAATTATCCTTACTTTTGTAGGGTTCCAAGGTCCAAATGCTTTTTCAGGCGGAAGCTCAATTGTCTTTTTATCGCCCACATTTAAATTTAACAATTCATCGTCAAGAGATTTTAAAACCCAGCCCTTTCCAAGTGCAACCAGGCTTGGTTTGTATTTTGAACTTTCATTGTATAATTTGGAAGTTTTGGCTATATCTTCCACAGTAGTCTCTATTATATCGCCGTTTTCCTTTATTTTAGCAGTATAATTTATTAGAATTAAAGATCCCTGCTGCAACTTTTATTCTAACCCCTTCAATTTATCTAAAGCGGTGGATATAGCTTTATCTGTATTTGCTCCATAACCAAGTTCCTTTAATGAAAAGCCTACAGCTGCAATTGTCGGGAGCACTCTTGATTTTTCAATTATGCCCATGTTTCCTATTCTGAATATTTTTCCCTTTAGCTCGCCAAAACCTCCAGTTATAATTATATTATAACTCTTTTCCATAGCAGACCTAAATTTTATATCATCTATTGCAGGGGGATATTTAATTGAGATTACAACATTGGACCTAAACCTCTCCTCCACAAATGGCTGCAACCCCATTTCTTCAAACGAAGCATAATATGCAGAAGCCGCGATTTTGTGCTTCCTTATCCTCAGATCTATGCCTTCCTTTGATATTTTTGACAGTGCTGTTTCCAATGCATAGAAAATGGGAAGCGCCGGTGTAAAAGGTGTTTCATACTTGGCTAGGTAATCTACATAATTTGCGTAATTAAAGTATGTTGACAATGGTGGATTTTTCCTTACAAAGTCAACCACTTTATCACTTATTCCAACTAAGGCCAATCCTGGTGGTGTGAATAAGCATTTCTGGCTGCCCGCTATCACTACATCTGCCCTCCATTCATCCATTGGCAATTCGTCACCCCCGAAAATTGAAATTGCGTCAAGAACATAAAACAGCCCATATTTTTCAGCAACTTCTCCAACTTCTTTAGCCATCCTATAAGTTGTCCCAGGAGATGTATCATTATAAACTAAAAATATCCCCTTTGCATCTTTATTTTCCTTTATGGCAACCTCAATATTATTTACTGATGGTGCTGTGCCAAATGGGGCATTGACCCTCACTGCCTTGCCTTTGGCTGTTTCTATTTGTGAAGCCAAGCGTCCACTAAATTCACCAAACACTGGAACTATGGCTTTGTCGCCCGGTTTTAATAAGTTCATTATAGCTGATTCTGCCCCTCCAGTTCCTGAAGAACTCAAAACTATTACATTTCCCTTTGTTTTAAATATCTGTTTTGAGGACTCCTCTATGCTTTTCATTAAGCGATGAAAATCTTCACCTCTATGATTTATTATTGGTTTGCTCATAGACAATAAAACATCATCTGGCACATCTACCGGCCCAGGTAGCATAACGTTTTTTCTTTGAAATTCCAATTACCTATCACCAATTACCCTTACTCAATTGATTAATAAATATTTGGCGCTGTTTGCTTTGTTGCATTAATTGATTATTCCCGGCCAATGAACAAATTAATTAA
>JARVJW010000166.1 GCA_029775955.1 Nitrososphaeria archaeon
GTGCAATGGATACTGTTGGCAAAGTGAATAAGGTGTTCGGTGATTCGGCCTATGACTCCAGGGATAACTTCAACTCAGTGCAGGCTATGGGCGCAGAGCCTGTAATAAAGCCCAAGATCAACTCCACTGGAAAATCGAAGGGCTCGTACGTCAGGTCAAAGGTAGTCAGGGAGTTCCTCAATGATCCAACTGCATGGAAAAATAAGCATAGATACGGACAGAGGTGGCAGGTGGAAGCGGTGTTCTCTTCGTTAAAGAGAATGCTAGGAGAGTACGTGTCATCAGTGCTTGATGCAGGAATATTCAACGAAATAATAGCCAAGGTGTTCATATATAATGTTGTGGAGGCGCATCGCGGTGGCACGAAGGTAAGCTGGACAAAGGGACACGTGCCTTAATTAATTTGTTCATTAGCTGGAAATAATCAATTTATGCAACAAAGCACAACACAGCAGTATAATTTTATTTTGCAAATACAGCAAAGTTATGATAAATTGTTTAAATGTCAGCTCATACAAAATAATTCAGGGGCATTATTTGCAAACATTTCCAAAAGATTCATTAACATTTGCGCACTGTTATACTGTATGGAAACAGAACTTCTATACTTGAATGATTCCTACCTTAAGGTATTTTCAGCAAGTGCTGTTAGGTCAGAAGGTAGATTACTGATACTAGATAGGACAGCATTCTTCCCTGGAGGAGGTGGGCAGCCATCCGATAGGGGCACCATATCATTTAATTCAGGAAAAACGTTAAGTGTGATTGAAGTCAAGAAAATAAGTGGAGAAATAATTCATGTGTTAGACGATGAGCCGGAAGGATCATCTGTAAATGCAAAAATCGATTGGGAAAGGAGATATAGACTCATGAAGCTGCATACATCAATACACTTGATGGACGGTATAATAAGGAGGGATTTTGGGCAGGGGTATATAACTGGGAGCCAAATATACGAAGACAGGGCACGGGTCGACCTTGACTTTCCAGGACTAACCAAGGAAGTGGCTCAAAAAATCGAGGATACAACAAATGAGGAAATATCTAAAGGACGAGAGGTCATAGTAAAGTATATTTCTAGGGAAGAAGCATTAAAAATACCTGATATTGCAAGGACAAAACCAGGAAGAGAATTGCTTGAAAAACTTGACAAGGTTAGGGTTGTGGAAATTGTTGGCTTGGATATGCAGATGGATGGTGGGACCCATATAAAAGATATAAACGAAATAGGTAGAATTTCGGTCATAAAGTTTGAAAACAAGGGTTCTCACAGCAAAAGACTGGAAATTAAAGTTCCCAACACTTAGTATAATAAAATGCAGCACTAAGGAATGGAAACTGTTAAAATAGTCTTTACAAATTTTTTAGCTAGAAAGCCATATACCCTCAGGTAGGATATGAGTTGCAACTAAGTTTATAACTACTTTGTTGCATTAATTGTACCAGACGGCCAAATTTATTTGGTATTTTAATTTTAATGCCACAAATTTACATACCTTGGCAGATAGGGATTGGAAAGAATATAATGAAAAGCTTGTCAACGAGCCCTTTGATATATTTGTTAATGCTGACTTTCTGAGTAACTGGGCTGAAGAGGATGAATGAAGGAAAGAGGGGAAAGCCCTATGCCTACTCTGATGCACTGATGCTACTGGCCGTAAAGGATTGGACCTCAGGCAGACCGAGATGCTTGGTGGAATATGGGGAGCCAGGATACCATCCTATACCCAGATCTGCAGAAGGCAGAAGGGGCTGAAGGTTCCGCTTGGAGTATGACAAGGATAATCCTGTTGACATGGCAGTTGACTCACCAAGATATTCAATAAGGGTGAATGGGTAAAGTGAGGAGGGGATGGGTAAAGCTGCACATTTCATGTGAATCACCTCATAACCGGCGTGGAGGTAACAGTTGAGCGTTGACTGGAAGCAGTTCAGCAAGCTCGGTGCAATGGGCAAAGGTGTTCGGTAATTAGGCCTATGACTCTAGGTATAGCCATGGGCGAGTCTGTAATCCGGAAAATCAAATATTTAATCAGGTCAAAGGTAGTTAGAGAGTTCCTTAATGATCCTAATGGAAGCATAGATACGGACAGAGGTGGAAGAGCGTTCGTTAATGCTAGGAGAGTACGTATCATCAGCGCTTGATGCAGGAATATTCAACGAAATAATGGCCGTTTTCATATATAATGTTGTGGAGGCGCATCGCGGTGGCACGAAGGTAAGCTGGACAAAGGGACACGTGCCTTAATTAATTTGTTCATTAGCTGGAAATAATCAATTTATGCAACAAAGTAGCTTTTATTGACTATATGTAACGGAACGTTTAAAGACAAATTGAATACTTTAGCCTGCCATCAAGGAATTCCCTGTAGGCAATCCTAGATAGTGTGTCTGCCCTTTTATTGAGTTCCCTAGGGACCCACTCAAACTCTATAGACCCCATTTTAAGCGAAAGTTCTTGCGCTATTTTATACAGGGTCATCAACCTCTTTGATTTCACTTTATATGTCCCCTTCATCTGGCTGATCACTAGCTTTGAATCACCCCTTACCCTAGCAGATTTAACCCCAAGCTCAATTGCTGCCCTGAGAGCACATATCAATCCAGTATATTCTGAAACGTTATTTGTAGCGTTTGCGCTCCATGGCTCAGCCGCCAGCCCATAACCTTCTTTTATTATGGTTAAATCATTTTTATAAATTACATATCCATAGGTTGAAATGCCTTTTGGATTTACAGGCTCAGTTAGCCCATCAAAATATATAAAAATCAAACTCCAAAGAAATCCTCTATTCTGGAAGCGCCTATGATCTCCTCGAAGCTAAAGCCCAATGCATCAAGGAGCTGTTCAAAGGTGCTATCCATAAATTCAACATACTTATTTACATCAATTTCTTCCTTTTTTGCCATTTCAACGGGTTTAACTCCTTCCTTGCCAATAGTCTTTACATATTCAATGATATCACCCGCCTTTATTTCTCTCTTTTTCGAAAGGAGTTGAGCGGCCTTTACATGCTGTGGGGTGGTATCGGTGTAATCGTTTATCGATTTATTCATCATTACCCTAAATGCCAAGTCCTCTAGAGGCACGCTCCTGTTTTTCAAATCCAAATAAGCCTGTCTGACCTCCTTTCTGATTTCTTCCTTTGCCGCTTCAAAATCCGATTGGGTCTTTACTTGGCTTAGTATTTGAATAACATCATAAAATACTTTTTTAATAAAGCCTGGCGTGTGGCTCTTTTTGCCAGATAGTCCCTTTATTTCAACTGACCCATCCTCATAAACGCCGATATAGTTCTTTTTTCTCTGGCTAAATGCCACATACCTGTACCGCTTATCCACTTCAAGGTCAATACCCAAGGAATCCTTAGCCCAGTTAACTATCTCTGTTACCTGTGCGTCAGTTGGGTTCTTCAGGAAAAGGCTATCAGTGTCGCCGTAAACAACCGGTATTCCGAGACTCTTTGTCTTGTCAATGGTCTGTTGTATTGAGTAACGGCCCAACGCTGTGGTGGATTCTGCAACTGGTAGGCAATAAAACGGAAAGTTTTCAAATCCCATTACGCCATATGACGCATTTAAGACAACTTTCAGTGCTTGGGATATGACGTTGTAGAATTCCTTTTCATCTTTTGTCTTTGACCTCTTTGAAAGGCGTTTAAAGTAATTAACTCTGATATCTCTTAAAGCACCTATTAACAGTGATGTCATTCCTCTGTTTTTCTTGCAAACCCAGTATGAGGTGTTTGGCAATATATTTGTTCTGCATTCTTCATGTGGACATTTAACGGTTTCATAGCTCAGGTTGTAAACCTTTATAATGCTTGGATATAGTGAAGCAAAGTCCAGAACTATTACCTTAAAGTGGACCCCTGGGGTAGGCTCAATTACAAATCCCCCTAGGTACTTTTTACCTTTTATTATCGCCCTCGATGCAGCCTCACTGCCTTTTGCCTCAATTTCTTCCTTTCTGGGAACAAGGGCATTTCTCCTCCTGTGTTCATATATGAGCATGCTACGTATCCAGTTTGATACACTTAATCTTGATGTATCTTCGATATTCATTCTGGCTACCCTTGACAGAACCACAATTAGCCTGATTAGGAGGTCGTTGTCAAAAGTTGTCAAGTTCAGTGTAAGCTTGGAATCTACATAATTGTAATACGCGAGGTTTATCATCGAAAGATCATTAATTGCATCATCAAGGGTAACCTTTTCCTCGCCCAATAGGGCTTCGCTTATGGCATTCAACGTGTGTTCGGAGTACTTGTTGCTAAATGCATATCCCTGTATTGACCTATTATTAAACGTTTTATAGAGGTCTATATGTATTCCGTGAACAAAGGTTGCCATTTCCCTTTGTAAAATTATGGGAATAGCTTCCTTTGGCACATTAAGGGAAATTGCCCTATGATAAATGTACGGCAAATCAAACGAATCGCCATTAAAAGTTAGTATTACTGGGTATTGCAGTGCATCCTTGAAAAATTCGACAAGTAACTGCTTTTCATCGTCATAAACCCTAAATTTTACGCCCTGAGGAAATTTATTTTTATCTCCCATCTGAACGTCTGTCCTTTTAAGAACAAAAACTTCGGCCTGATCATCATTTCCGACAAGGGAAATGCTAATAATTGGCTGAGGTGCAGTATCTGCATCAGGCAGCCTATTTTCTAGTTCAGTGAGGACTTCTATATCAATTGCCGCCCTTTTAATAAATGGTATTGGCTGGGAAAGCAACCCCGCAAATTCATATATGTACTTTTTAAGGAAATCGTCTGAGTTTGCAAGCGCTTCCTGAAGCGCGCTCTGCATCTCACCTGAAAGGTAGTTGCTTATACTTAGCATGCTGCTGCCATCTACCCTTATATATGTGCCAGGTATCAGTTCGTTATCATATATGTAATTTTCATAGTACTTTATGTCTGCCTCATAGCACTCCTCAACATTCCTTATGCTCTTTTCACCTGGATGGCCCCCAATTGCAAGTGGATCAGCAGCAATTATCCTGGAAACCGTGACAGTTTTATCAGTCAAAGGGTCCCACTTATTGACCTGCTCGACCTTTATTACATCACTGCGCTTTAACAGGTTGGAAAGTTCATCAGGACCCTTTCTGCTATAGCAATATGGTTTATGTCCTATCTTATCATAATAATAGTAAACCTTCTGATCCGAAGGATCCAACAGCTTTAGGTAAGCTATCTTTTTCTCCCCGTTATAACTTGCGCCCAGTAAAAATCCATTTTCTAACCTGTTAACGTCCTTTACAGCTTCATCCAAAAACATTGATAACTCAGATACAGACATAGTTCTACAAATTTATCATGCCGCATCATAATTAACCTTTGTGCTGCTCTGATTCAACTTAGGGAAATTCGCTGCCGGCCAGCTTCGCTTCCAGTGCCCTGAAAACATCTCCCTCCTTGAGCACCGAAATGCCACACACTGCACCGAGAACCTGCACCTGAATATAATAATCCGGATTATTCATTTTTGCCTTTGAACCAATCATTCTCTGAGCTACGGCATTAATCACTTCACTCCATTTGAGCCTGGTGTCCCTGAGCTCTGCTTCAACTTTGTAAGTTGAGCCTGCCGGGATTTCCTGTACAATTAAACCTGCAGTATTGGTTATATCATCAATTGTTGACATACAACTATATTTTATAGGTATATATCTGAGTACCCTCTTAACCTTCCAGGGTTCATGATAAGCTATATCCCACAGTGATTTTGAAGCTCTTAAAGGGTCTCCAGAAAGCTTTCCCGCAACTATGCCTGTAATTTTTACATTCAAATATGTAATCGGTAAAAACCCCTGTAGAAGAAATTCTAACTCGTATTTAAGTTCGTCCTCCAGGTTCCTATATGTCGTGGCTATAAAATTTAATGAGTTATTGAAACTCAAACCTTCAACGTCTCGAAAATCTTACCAAAACCGTTCTCTATGGTTTCATTGGAGGTTGCATATGATATCCTGACAAACGTCGAATATTTGTCCCCAAATGCTTCCCCTGAGGTTGTACTTACATGAGCGTTTTCAAGTAGATAAGAAGCAGGGTCAACTCCCCTGCTAATGTATTTACCAAGGTCTATAAAAAAGTAGAATGCGCCGGAAGGAATTGTGAACCTGACACCTTTTTGGTTTAATGCAGAAATGATTTTACTCCTTCTTCTACCAAATTCACTTACCATCGTTTTAACGTCATCCTCGCATTCATTTATGGCTGTTACTGCCGCTATCTGCGCAAATGTCGCTGGTGAGGTTGCTGTGTGGCCCTGTATCTTTGCCATCTGCTTAACAACATCTTTTAAGGTAATTGTATAACCTAATCTCCAGCCAGTCATTGCATATGCCTTGCTAAAACCATTTACAAGTATAAGCCCATCTTCTATTCCCATTACATCAAGGAATGATACATACTCCACATCGTAAACCATCCTGTTATATATTTCGTCGCTTATTACCCATAGATTGTGGTCATGAGCTATTTCGGCTATAGCCTTAATTGTTGATTTTGAATATACAGCGCCAGTAGGGTTGTTTGGTGAATTTACCAGTATTGCCTTTGTCTTATTTCCAATAACGTTCTCTATCCCATTTATATCTGGAACAAATTGCTCATTTGCGTTAACTTCCCTAGGCACTCCCCCCACTAGCTTAACTATTTGCTTGTAACTTGGCCATGCTGGATTGATGATTACTACCTCGTCACCTGGATTCAAAATTGAAAATAGTGCGTAAAATATTCCCTGCTTTGAACCAGGCGTTGCAATGACGTTTTCTGGCTTCACGTTATACATTGAAGCAATTGCCTCCCTGAACTGCATAACACCAATTGATGGCGCATAATGCGTCATCCCATTGTTCATTGCCGTGTACGCCGCATCAATTATTTTTTTGGGGGTCTTAAAGTCAGGTTCACCAACATCCAGTTTGTACACCTTAATGCCACTTGCTATCATCGAATTTGCCTTCTCTGATGCCTTTAGTGTTGCTGATTCTTCAAGTTCAAATAACCTTTCGGGAGGATTAAATTCCATTTTTATTATGTTTTATAATGCTCATTTAAAAACTTTTTAGGCTAGAGCTTGCTGCATAATGTCAATGATAAAAAATGATGGAAGCAATTTATGAAAGGCCAGGTAATACAGATGTAATAAAGATAAAGGAGGGGGAGGAAACCAAATTAAATACAGGAGAAGTAATGGTAAATGCAGAGTTCGGCTCAGTTAATCATGTTGATATTTGGGGCAGGATGGATTATCCCTGGCATAAATTTCCTAGAAGGTTTGGGTCCGACCTTTCTGGGACAATAAATGACCCTGGGATATCCAGCGTTTTGAAAAAGGGGGACAGGGTGCTGCTATATCCCATAAAATTCTGTGGAAGCTGTGAAAGGTGTTTATCTGCAAATGAAAACAGCTGCTCATCAAGGGCGCTTTACGGTGACCATGTGCCTGGGTTTTTTGCGCAAATGGTAAATGTGCCAGAGAAGAACATCATAAAGCTGCCAGAAAATGTCTCTCTAGAAACAGCTGCTGCACTGCCAGTAGCTTACACTACAGCATGGCACGTGCTTGTAGATAGGATAGGGCTCAGGCCTGGCATTAATGTGCTAATACTTGGTGGTTCAGGCGGTGCTGGCATTGCTGCCTTACAAATAGCAAGGGCATTTGGGGCAAGAGTTTTTACTACCACATCACAACAATGGAAATCGGAAAGGCTTATCAAGCTTGGAGCTGAAGGCATTTTTAAGATAGATGATAAGCTGCCAGAAAATGTGCTAAAACTAAGTGGCGGCATTGATGTGGTATTTGATACCCTTGGGTCATTGGGTGTTCCTCTGGGTCTAAAGTGCCTAAAAAAGGGGGGCAAACTTACCAGTATAGGCATGACAACTGGCTATGAATTTAATTTTAACTTGCGCGACATATATTCAAACAACATTGATGTTATAGGGGCTTATTTGGGAACAAGGAGTGACCTCTTTAACCTGATCAGGGCTGTGTCATCTGGTGCAATCAAACCAGTAATAGACAGTCTATTTCCGTTTGAAGAAGTTGCTAAAGCTCAGGAAAAGATGGAAAATAGAACCCACTTTGGGAAGATATTACTAAAGTTTTAGCTAGCCCTTAGCGATGCCACATAACCTACCCCTCTTGCTTTGCCTTCTCTAAAAATGAACATGTCACCTTGCTCTATCATGACAGGTCTGTACTTAAATTGAAAGGTGACCCTGCCGAAGTCTCCACTCCTTAAATACTCTGGTTCAGTTTTAATTATTTTTGCAACTTCCTTTACTGTCTTAAATTGTATTACAGGTTCATAGCCTGCTTTTATCAGTGTTGGATGATGGAGTATCCTCACATCTGCGTCGAACTGCCTCACTATGTTGGCTTGTTCTTTGGCAGCAAGCAAAACCATCCCACGGGTTAGGTTATCCGTCCTTCCCTTTGAAATTGCTAGTGTTACGTACTGCCCAGCTAAAGCTGAGCTAACGGAAACTCGGTTTTTTTGTATTGTCTGAACCTTCACCTTCCTGAACTCACCGTCATAAAATGGACCTACAATTAACTCAGAATTCTCAACAACAGTTCCTGACTCAATTAAGCCACTTACAACAGTTCCCACCCCCATCACTTCAAATATATCATCTATGTACATCTTGAACTTGCCATTCACATTCTCTTCCCAGTTAACCCTTTTTGGAAGGAAGTTAATGAAGTTTTTAAGTGTATCAAGCCCGCTGCCTGTCTTATTTGATAATATAAACATTGGGACTATCCTGCCATTAGATATATTTTTTGATACTATCGATATGTCTGCCGTGTCCTTTACAAATACTGGAATCTTGTCTACCCCTGGCATTTTAAGCAGTTTAATTACTTCTTGAATGTTCATTTCAGATACTAAAGGCGGGGCAAGGTCAGATTTTGTAAATACAATTATTATAGGTATCTTCAGCGCAAGAGCTATCCCAAGATGTTCCTTAAAGGTTCCTATAGGTCCAGCACTGAGAGAAACTACGAGTATCACATAGTCAGGAAGGTTGCCCATTATTCCCCTGAGCGTTGTTTTAAAGTAACGCTCATGGCCTGCCAAATCTATTAAATGTATTATTTTACTGCTCCTGAGGTATATCTCTGATTCGCTGTAAACTTGTAGCATATCGTTAACTGATTTTCCATCATTATTGAACCCCAATATGTGAACTGAAATAGATGAAGTCCTGCGATTCTTTATTTCATGTATATACCTTGCTACCAGTGACATGGCTGCGCCGTTGCCATTATCAAGGCTTCCTGATGTAAGTACACCCTTAAGGGTGCTCTTTCCAGCATCAACATTGCCCATAAGAGCTACAGATACCTCAATTGGCATCCAGCCCTTTGATTTCCTAAGGTAAACCTCAGCAATGGCCCCCCTTTCTCCAAGAACTGTCCTTATTATCTGCATTGAGGCGCCTGCCCTCTGCGCTATCACCTTTAAATTTTCAAGTGATGTTTTTAAATCGTTATCTGATAAGCCTATCGGTTCGCCGTCATCCGATAAACCCAAAATGTA
Source organism: Nitrososphaeria archaeon (assembly GCA_029775955.1). Classification (GTDB taxonomy): domain Archaea; phylum Thermoproteota; class Nitrososphaeria; order Conexivisphaerales; family UBA164; genus KM4347-05. Next base: position 9,572 of record JARVJW010000166.1, read on the forward strand.
AAACGCTTCACCGTGACCTTCATTTAGCCTGTAAACCATCTGCGTAACAAGGTGTTCCCTTCTTTCATCGTCTAGTTCCTGAAGTAACAGTTTATATTCAACGTTCCCGTTTTCATCTTCCCTTCTCATTTTACTCCCTAATAATTGATTTATATTTGCCTCTCATTATAAAATATTTTCTCCAGCTTTCTTCAATCTGCCGCTGGTGATTGGGCGTTATTTTCCCCACAACCTTGGCTGGGTTGCCTATTATAAGGCTGCTATCTGGCACCGTCATATTTTGAGGTAACATTGAACCGGCTGCTATAAAGCTATTGCTACCTATCTTTGTATTTTCTAAGACTATAGAACCCATTCCCACTATTACATCATCACCTATAAATGCGCCTTCTATTATTGCTCCCTTACCTATGGTTACCCTTTTGCCTATAACCGTTGCAGATAAATCAGGTTTTATAATTGCACCATCCTGGATGCTTGTATATTCGTTTATTTCTATTGAATCTGAGTCAGCCTTCAGCAATGCACCGAACCAGACGCTGACATTATCCATCAGTCTGACGTCACCTATCAAATAGGCATCGGGAGCTATAAAACAGCTCTGATGCACAAAAGGTTTTTTACCATTTATTTCTAAGGTTCTCATACCATCAGTATTAGACAAAGAGCTAAATTAACATTAATCATCTTTTAGAGAAGATTTTCTTGCTGTGTTGAACAAATATTTAAGTGACCTGTAATTCCAGGAGCTTTTTTTCCTTCCTGCTAGGAATAACTTTCCACAGGACCACAGTTGCGCCCCTTTTTCTCAGGTAAGAGACAACCTTTCCCCGATCCTCCTCTCTTATCATTGAACACGCCCTTGGAATAGCGTATGTTCCTGATCTTGTCAAGGTAGCCGCTCTTCCTTGATCTGTATCTAGTGAGAGTAGCTCTCATACCGATCACGGTAGAACTTTGAGATCTTTCCCCTGCTCCTGTTATCTCAGAGTGAACGATATCAGGCCGTTTCCACAACAACTGGAAGGTTTCTGAGAATATAAATATATGCCTGTTGTATACTATACTCAAGGTGGGGAAAACCTTACAAGGACAGGAGAGACTGGAAG
>JARVJW010000152.1 GCA_029775955.1 Nitrososphaeria archaeon
GCCAAGGCATACGGAGCCTTCTATGCTTGTCTTTCAAGGTACCCGAAATTCAAACGGAAGGGCAATAGAATTTACCTTCCAAAGATAGGCCTGGTCAGCGTTGACCAATAGTAGTGAAGAGGGCTAATCCGTGACATAGTGGTTCAAACCATTGAAGGTACGCCAAGCAGGGTCAGTATGTGTTGACGTAGGTGTCTTGAATAACATGCATTAAGTGACGGAACACTAATAGAGAACCCGCACATATTGGCGCGCTTAGCAAAGCACATCAAGGACCTGCAAAGGAAGCTATCCCGTAAAAAGAATGGCTCAGAGAACAGGGGAAAAGGCCAAGGTATTACTTGAAAAGTCTTGGAGAAAGGTCAGGAGGCAGATAGACGACTTCACTCACAAGCTCGATAACAAATTGATTGTCTTTAAAGATTCAGAATATGGTGAAAAAACATTCGCTCGTATCGGCAATAATGGACTTTTGGGGGCAACTTCGCCAACTGCCTACAAAGTAGAAAGACGTGGGCTGGTCGTCAACCGAAGATGAACATAGAAATGCTCTGGATGTGGGATCTTGATGAAAGACATATCTAGGCTAACATTCGAATGCATACGGTCTTGGATATGTAAATGCAGCTAGAAACATTCTGTTAGTGGGTCAGGAACAGCATGTGGAGGAACTGCCTCTACTTTGAAGTTTGTTCCTATGAAGCAAGAAGCCCAAAGGCTTTAGCCGTAGGTAGTTCACTGCACTGGATAAATTTTTCTGAGTATAGTTGTAACTTCTTCAGATGCGTCTTTAAATTTTAATTTTTTAATTTTTTTATCAGCCAGTATTTCTCTTACAAGCCCATTTAATCCAGAAGGTTTGCTTAAGACCCCTATTTTTATCAGATACCTGTCAATATATGTAAGTTCGCCAGGATACATAGTGAAGCTCTTTACGCCGAGCAAGGCAGCTTCTGCATTCATGGTGCCGCCCCTTCCTACAAATGCAATAGCCTTTTCAAGCACATTTGGCCCGAAGAACTCTCCCCCATAAACGGTAAGGTTATTATGGGTTTTATTTTCCTTAAAGTACCTTCGGAGCAAAACAACCCGGTGATCTGGTAGCATGCTGCTAAGTTCAGTCGCAAAATCAAGAGCACCACTACCGTGCATGTAAGAAGACATATACTCTTCTTCCCTTATCACTATTGCACCCTCTGCGATTTTCTCGATGTCGTTCTTTTGTGGCCACATTTCCCTGTGCAGGATCCATGCTGTTGGATCCAAGGAATGATACTTGATTAATCTGCTTGCTCCATATTGCCTCCAGGATTTTAGAGGGATTAGCCAGGGGTAAATAATCGTATCTGAGAGAGGAACTGTCAACCTGCTTACGTAGAAGCTGTGGGGTGAATCACAAATAAGAACATGAGGTATTCCCAGGCCAAAAGATACTCTTGCGGCTTCAGGGCTCCCAAATGATATAGCAAGTTGTGGCCTTATGCTTGTGATTATCTTAGAAAGCTCATACGCCCTCTTTGTGCTTTCAATTAATTTTTTCTCCTTTTGGCCTCCACCGTGCCTGCCGATGATATTATCTGTAGTCTTGATATTGATTCTGCCCTTAACCCTTTCAAGCTCTTCATATTCTCTTGTCGTGAGTATAAGGTCATTTCCTTTGCTCAGTAACCTTTCAAAAGAAGCAAACATTAAATAGTGTTTTGGAGTCAATACGTCGAACCATATTTTCAACTATCAATCTCACGGAAACTAGATTAATAACTTTTTTTGTCAGTCAAGGTTTTATTTAAGTGTAATTGGCATATCCGTTGTCATCTTTTTGAAGTAAATCACCAAGAGCGTCTATTTACTGCGGGAAAAAAGTTATTTAACAGGATTTGCATTTAAAAGGCATTGAAAACATATAACTTAAAATGTACCGAATGTGGAGCTATGTATGATCCAGATTTTCCAATGCCTAGATGCAAAAAGTGCGGTGGCCTTCTTGAAGTTGAATACGATTACAGCAGCATAAAGCTCCCTATTAACTTTAAAACTCAGTTCATAAAACAATGGAAATATAAGCCCTTTTACCCAGTTAGCAGAAAGCCTATAACAGCGGGTGAGGGTGGAACAAGACTTAAGGAAATTGGTCCAGGCCTTTACCTGAAGATTGAGATAGATAATCCAACCAAATCATTTAAAGACAGGGGGTCTACAGTTGAAATAACAAAGGCCATTGAGCTTGGATTTGAACGCGTTGTCGTTGCTTCAACAGGCAACATGGCACTTTCTGTTTCAGCATATTCTGAAATAGCAGGCATTGAAGCTATAACATTTGTGGGTTCTGGTGCCAATCTTAACAAAATTGATATGATTAGGAACAGGGGAGGAAAAATAGTTCAGGTGGATGGTGATTTCAATGATGCAATGAATGAAGCTGAAAAGTTCGCACAGAAAACTAATACCTTTTTGATTGGGGATTACCTTTACAGAAAGGAGGGGCAAAAGGGGGTATTCTTTGAAATAATAGACCAGCTTGGGTTTAATCCACCGGATTACCTGTTTGTGCCAGTAGGCAACGCGACGTTAATTTCTGCATGTTATAAAGCATTTTTAGAGTTCAAAAGGTTCAAGCTCATTAATAAGACGCCTAAGATAGTTGGTGTTCAGGCAGATGGCGCAAATCCATTTGTAAATTACGTAAAAACTGGGAAGCTCAGGAAGGTAAATATTACTACAGATGCTGATGCTATTGCAGTAGGGTATCCTACTTATGCAGAGCAAGCAAGAGAGGCAATTAAGGAAACAGGCGGAGATGCTGTAACTGTGACTGACCAGGAAATGAAAAATGCAATGGTTGAGATATACAAAAAGGCTGGAGTCTGCTCAGAGCTAGCCGGGGCGTCAGCATATGCAGCTATGATGAAATATGAAATAAAGGAAGGAGAAAACGCCGTGGCTATAATATCAGGGGGAAATATTTAACCTGTGCATTCTGCACCTGGGTTCATATGACTCAATTCCCCCTATAAGAACTTCTTTTTCATCATTGACCTTTCTTACTGTAAAAGTTGCAGGATTGCCACAAACTGTGCAAATGGCCGTCAGCTTAACCACCTCATCAGCTATTGCGAGCAGCTGAGGCATTGGTCCAAAAGGCTCACCAAGGTAGTTTTTATCTAGTCCCGCAATTACAATCCTTAAACCTGCATTTGCAAGTTTTTCGCAAACATTAACTATATCAGGGTCAAAGAATTGAGCTTCGTCAACCCCAATAACATCGTATTTTTTGCCGATAGAGAGCACCTTCTCAGAACTGTCTGCGGAAATTGAATTCATTTTTCTGCCATCATGGCTTATGACACCTTCCCCATATCTGGTATCAAGCTGATGCTTGAACAGCACAACCCTTTTTTTAGCAAGCATATACCTGTGGAGTTCCACAATTAGCTCTTCCGTCTTTCTTGAAAACATAGGACCGGTATAAACCTTTATCCACCCAACCATAAACTCATTGATATTTTTTTATATAAAAGGTTTGGCATTATATGCGTTTCCTTTAAAACTAAGTAAATTAATCTTTAATTCTGAAATGTTTATTATGATTTCCGTGCTTTCAGGCTTGTTGGGCGCAGGATTTATAGATTTTAGAGAAAATGAACAAATCAATTAGGCCCAACATGAAAAGCAGGTTATCCCCTAAAGCCTTGAATCAGAACTTTGCCATACCATTTCAAATATGCAATCAAGAGCATAATAAAGCCAGTCAACAATACAACCGCAGAAGCTGGCCCAAAGAATTTAGCACAAAGTATTATTGTTTCATCTCCTGATTCTTAGCAAGCCTGGATTATGCTGTAAGCGCATTAACAGGCAGAAGCATTATGTGAAGGATGGCTATGACTACACAGAGCCATGGCAAGATCGACAGAGATGTTACTAGGGGCAAGATAAACACCGACAAACTTCACACGATAATTGTTGTTGGCAAGGCTTTACGCTTTTCCAGTTACCAGGCTCAATATAAAATTGCTGAACTTATCAAGGCCTTAACTGCTCCTCATGGACAGGGGTTCTTCACCATTGAAAGGTTGCTGGAAGGGTTTCATAATTCTGGAAGGACGGGAGGGTCATAAGGCAATACATGAATAGTAAGCTGCCTGATGTAATTGATTATATCATGGTCAAGGAGGAATTGCAAGAATGGCAAGTCTGAGGACAAATATATGGATTTGCTGCAAAATTTTGATAATGCTGAACAAATGATAAGTGCAATCCCTGAGGAGTACAGGTGGGGAATAGAGACTTCATACATGGTTGAAGAGGCCATCAAGTAAAAATTTTGTTGCAAGGGTTGTTGCAATAATCCTGTACAATGCTTGGATCCTCGCAAGGGAGCAATCACAGACTGTCATTGTATATGAATTCAGATGCGCCGTTGGAAGGCTATAAGGGAAGGAACTGCAACTAAATGGTAGTGTATGATGAGGCTTCCTAACGGGAGCTAAATGGTTAAAAATCAAGCTAGAAATTTGCTTTTTTATTTTAACATATTTTTCAATTATGCAAGGCTTATCTGGCATAAAGGTGGAACATTGCTACTTGCGGAAGTACTGTTTACTCAGTAATGTTTAATTTTAAGTACATTCTATTCCAGTATATTAGTGGATTTCCTTCATTAATAATAATGTCATTTACTTTGCCAATAAATAAAACATGATCAACGGCGTTCAACTCTGATTGAAGTTCAGCAAATAGCGTTACGTTACCTTTAACATAAGGCAACTCGTTTTTATATTCAGTCCACTCATTCCTGAATTTATCTGAATCATTTGACGCAAAAAGTCTAGATATTTCTTTCTGGCCTTCATTTAAAAAAGTCACGGCAAACTTCCTAGTACCTTTTATTGCCTCAACCATGTATGACTTCCTGTCAATTGAAATCAGGATTGATGGCGGGTCAACGCTCAAAGACATAAAGCCAATCACAGTTATTCCAACAGGTTTATTGTTCATCAATGTAGACAGTATTGCTACACCACTGGCCCATCTGGCCATTGCATCTTTGAATTCTTGTATGTTCATGGCAAAAATAGTTTTATTTAATTTAAAACTTTTGCCCGTTTTTTGCAATTCTAGCCAATAGATTTGGAAAATCTGAAGTTATGTCATCAACGCCCATGTCATAGTACCTTTTTATTTCTACTTCGTCATCAGGAGTCCACACTCCTATCTTAAGATTATTATCATGAACTATTTTTACATCATCAGGAAAGATAAGCCCATAGAATGCCTGTATCCATTTTGCATTTAACTTGTTGGCAATATCTACGAACCACTCAGGTTTACCAAAAATAATAAGGCCAAGTTCAATGTCCTTGTCCAGTTCCCTAATGTTCTTTAACGAATCAAAATCAAATGATATTATCTGAACCCTATCCTTGACCGAGTATTTGTCAATTTCGTCTAGCAATTTCTTTTCAATTCCTGGATAGATTTTTGAGCTGTGCTTTAACTCCACCTTGTACATTATATTTCTCCTAAATTCTTCAAACACTTCGCTTAGCAGTGGGACTGAAGTTCCCTTCCACTGTGCCCCAAACTTTATTCCAGCATCAAGCTTGCTTATCTGTCCTGAGGTCATATCTGATATTTTCCCATGACCATCGGTTGTCCTGTCCACTGTATCGTCATGCATTACGATCAGTTTTTCGTCATTTGAAAGGTGTATATCAAGCTCAATTCCGTCTATTCCATAGCTAATACCAAGCTTAAAAGATGGAAGCGTGTTTTCTGGAGAAAGCCCTCTGCTCCCTCTGTGCCCAAAAAGTAATGGTTTCATGCTGGTATGGTTGCACGAAAAGGTTAATACGATTTTCGCTTTAAAAAATCTTTATACTAGTTAATCCCAAGCATTTGTCATGAGTTACAAAGACCTTTATACAAGCGATTCCCCAAAGATTTCGACTGGGGGGAAGGAATCAAACATCTACGTTTTGGGGATTCCGTTTGATTTTACCAGTTCCTACCGGCCAGGCTCTAGGTTCGGTCCTGATTCAGTAAGGCAGGCATACTGGAATATAGAAATAGTTGACAGAGAACTAAATGTAAATGCTGAAAACATTCCCATATTTGACCTGGGTAACATATCACCTATTATGTCTGTTGATGGCATGATTGATATTGTTAAGAAGGTGGCTGGGGAAGCCTTTGCTCAAGGCAAAGTGTTGGGGTCAATTGGGGGCGAGCACTTGATAACGCTCCCCATCGCTTCTCAGTTGAAAGATGCCACTATTGTTGTATTTGATGCCCATTTTGACTTGAGAGACGAGCTATATGGTTTGAAGGTTAATCATGCAACATTTTTCAGGAGGCTTCTTGAATTAAAGCAAATCAAAGCTGTACATGTAGGAGCACACGCTTATCTTGATGAAGAATTGCAGTTTGCCAGAAATTTGGGCGTCACGGTAATAAGCCAGGAAAGTTTGAAAAATGACAGAAGGTTCCTGCTAGATGCATTGCCAGATAATCCATTGTACATCTCTGTTGATATGGATGTGCTTGATCCTTCATGTGCACCTGGCGTTGGAAACCCAGAACCTAGCGGGCTTACTTATAATGAGCTTTTTAATGCTTTAAGGTCCCTAAAAGGCAAAAAAATAGTTGGCTTTGACGTAAATGAAGTAACCCCACCCTATGACCCTTCAGGGATAACTTCAATAGCTGCAGCAAAATTATTTTCCATTCTAGTTATACTTTCATGGGTGGGCATTAATGGCTGAGGACCTCAGGCATAGGACTTCCCCAGTTGTTAATAGGGTGGCAGGTGCCATTGCCAGAGTTCTCCCCTATCCGAACCTTTTTTCGTTCATTGGTCTTATGTTTGGGATTTTGGCCGCTTTTATACTTTCGTTCAGGTTCTATACCTTGGGGGGATTTGTGCTTCTACTTTCTGGAGCAATGGACGTACTTGATGGGGCCATTGCTAGGGCAACTGGTAAGGTTTCGGTAAGCGGTGCTTTTTTGGATTCAAACCTTGACAGGATAGTTGAAATGTTAATTTACCTGGGCATAGGCATAAGCTCCTATGCACTTTACATTCCGGCTTTCTTGGCCTTTGGCTTCTCAATTATGGTTAGCTACTCCAGGGCAAGGCTTGAAGGCCTTTCTGGTGGCATTAGGCCAAAGGGAATGGAAATAGGGGAAAGGGGAATCAGGCTGTTAGTGTTATGTATACTGTTGATATTTGAACTTCCTCTTCTTGCACTTGCCGTAGTTACGGCTATAGCACTGGTGACTTTTGGCCAGAGAATGCTGGTGTACTCACGGTTTCTTAAGGGAGGCAGTAAGTGAATGATCATCTTGGCACTTCACGGTAAAGGATCTTCACCACAAAAAATTAAGTGGCTCATAGAACCTCTATCTCAATTTGGAAAAGTAGTTGCACCCCAAGTTGATATGGAGGTGAACCAGGCTCTTGATTTTGTGGGCAAGTACAGTTTTGACCTTGTTGCTGGACATTCAAGGGGTGGGACAGTTGCGCTTTTGGCCGCAGCAAAACGTAGCGTTCCAGTTATTGCTATTTCATCTCCCTGCGATAGGGTGATGCAAAGGAAGCACCTGTGCTCATATCCAGATGGCACAATCCAAAAAATGCTGTGCAAGGAACAGGAAAATTACAGCGAAAATTACCTTGAATTAACTTCTCCAATTAACTTTGCAAGTAAAATAAATGATGCGCTGTTAATTCATGGAAATCACGACGAAATTGTGCCAATTTCGCAGAGTAGGATCATGTGTTCAAGGATTAAGGAAAATGGAGGACGGTGTGCCTTAGTGGAACTTGAAATGAAGCACACTCCTCCAAAATCATTAGAAAAGGAATTATTCAGGGCCGTTGAAGAGTGGATAAAGAAATGATTTTAGAAAAAGATGAAGAAAAAGGATTAAAAGGCGAGTATGGAGAAGGGGTTCAGAGTGCTTATAGGATACTTGTTGCCGTTGGGAAGGCAATGGGTGCAGAAAGGATGATCAGGATAACTTCGGCCCACATATCTGGAGTGAATTACCATAACATTGGAGATGCAGGCCTTGATTTTCTTGAGGATATGTCCAGAACATCAAGGTTTTCAGTTAAAACTACGATAAACCCCTGCGGGGCGCCTCTTGAGGGCGACTTTGGCATCAAGTTTTCAAAGGATCTGGTTGACTCACAGTTGAGGATAATTAATGCATTTCGTAAAATGGGGGCTCAGGGGTCATGTAATTGTGTGCCATTTGAAGGTGAAAATATCCCACAGCAGGGCGAGCATGTAAGTTGGGCAGAAAGCAATGCAGTTGTATATGGTAACTCAATTGCAAAAATTATGACAAATAGGGAAAGCGGCCTTAGTGCACTTGCTGCTGCAATTGTAGGGAAAACACCATTTTATGGGTTACATATTGAAGAGAACAGAAAACCAAAGGAATTCATCAATGTTACAGTTAAACTTGATGGTGGCCCTGAGTTTGCTGCACTAGGATATTTTTTAGGAAAAAACTTCAAGGACGTTGTTGGCATCAGTGGGATAAACGGAGCAACGCACACAGAGCTAAAGGCACTCTCAGCATCAGTGGGCACATATGGTCCAATGGGTATGTTCTGCTTAGTGCAAACAGGAAGCGGAATAGAGTTCGGAAAAGCTGAGCTTGAAGAATCACTAGCCAGCATAAGCGATTCTGATGATGGCGAAATAATAGTACTGGGGTGTCCATTCCTGTCATCTGAAGAAATATCTGAATTTGCAATGTCATTAAAGGGAAGGGTCATGATCAAGAAAACTTACCTGTTCACCTACAAGTCTTCTTTTGATAAATTAAAAGCAAACGGGCATTATGAAGAATTAAAAAGGGCAGGAATCGAAGTACTGTATGATGTATGCCCTTCCCTTTCCAGAATTCCTGAATTGCTTGGCGTCAGGAGCATTATAACAGATTCTGGCAAGGCATCGTTCTATATGAAGGCATCATCCAAAGTTAGATTAAAGATGATGAAAAGGAAAGATATAGTCCTGGCTTATTCAAAGTGATAACCCAGAAATTTTTTATTTCAATTTTACAAATAATGTGCAATAAGATGGAGATCAAATGGGTCCGCTAGAGTACCAAGTTTTCCTGATTTTTATCCTTTTAGGAGTGATAGTCAGCCTCATATCCGAAAAAATCAAGGTTTCATATACGTCATTTCTGCTCGTGCTGGGCATGTCTCTTACGTTAATGAACAGCATTTGGAAAGTATTCCCGCAGATTTCTACTATAACTTCCGTACTTTCTACTCAAGTATTCTTTGGATTGGTGCTGCCGCCGATCATATTTAAGGCATCTCTGGATATAAACTATCAATCATTTAAGAGGAACATATGGCCAATTGCCTATATGGCAACTGTGGGCGTTATTCTTTCTACCGTTCTTGTGGCATTATTCATTCACTTCTTTCTGTTACTTCCATGGTTTTATTCGTTTCTATTTGCTACGATAATTTCTCCCACAGACCCTGTGGGCGTAATTGTTCTTCTCCGCAGGTATCACGCGCCAGCTGATACGGCTTCACTTGTGGAAGGTGAAGCCCTGCTAAATGATGCAACTGCAATAACAATATTCTCAATACTTTTGACCCTGAAAAGTGGCTCAATATCAATTTCAGGGATAATTGGAGAAGCGGCCCTTGCTTCAATTGCATCGCCATTGATCGGGCTTGTGTTTGGTGTAGTTTCCGTTTTGCTAATAAATCGTCTACAGAGTTATGAATCTAGGATCACCACTCTCTTGGTTTCTTCATACATGTCATTTACGGTAGCCCAGGCCATAGGTGGCTCTGGCATACTGGCTGAGATAGTTACTGGATTGCTAATATCAACCCAGGTTATGTCAAATAAGGATGAGTTCAGGGGTTTCTGGTCTGTGTTAGATTACATAATGACCTCACTGATATTTATGGCAATGGGTCTGATATTTAACCCATTTCTGATATACACATATATACTGATAATAGTTGTTGCCTTTTCCGCTGTCTTTGTGGTAAGGGTTGTACTTGCAAGGACCCTTAAACTTTTCAGGAAATTTAGTTATGATATGAGCACGATATCACTTTCAGGAATAAGGGGCGCAATTCCCATTGTACTTGCGCTAAATCTACTCAGCAATACACTGCTTAAGGACAGCTATTCACAGCTTATACTTACCATGACAATCGGCGTTGCGGCAGTTTCTCTCTTGATACAGGCAACAACAGCGCAATGGAACATAAGGAGGAAGTACGTTCAGGAAAACCTGTAGTCGACTAGAGTCGTGGACTTGCCGCTTCCTAAAACTAACTACAGTCCAAGTGCATTGTAACCACATATAAGCCGTTTCTGAAAGGTTATAATTTCTTATAACCATCATTCGGAGCGTTGACCTTCAAGCCCGCTCCGGCCACTTTAGGCTCATGGCCGTGCACAGGTATTCATCCTTCAAAGCAATCCGCACTCACGGTAGCCGCAGGGTTATGGCCAGTCTGTCGTAGTCCACGCCACAGGTTTCGCATTTCGATATCCTCAAGTTATCACCACAGACAGGACACTC